>JBDLJM010000029.1 GCA_039714315.1 Bacteroidota bacterium
CTAAAACAGACAGATATTAAAAAGAGTCCCGAATAATCGGAACTCTTTAACGCATATATTAACTAAGCTGCTTCTAAATATTATCGTAATCTATCCACTGATTTCACAAGCTCTTCATCCTTTCTTATAGCTTTATTAGCTAAAAATAAAAACACGATAGAAATGAAAGGTACTATAAGCCCAATTCCCTTCTCAGAAACAATTACTGTTTCTCCGGAAAAATTTAGTGTATAATATCCGAAAACACCCAGCAGTAGAATGTTGATCAAAATATTAATACGTACTAACACAAACTGTAATTTTCTATTAAAGAATAAAAATATAGTTACTAATGTCAGAACGATCTCTATTGCAAATAAAGCTAAAATATAGATATTCTCAAAGCCTTTCACCTCAATATTTTCAAGATTATTCCACAGTGGCAAATAAAGTCCTAAACCACCTAAGATTGCAACTATTAACAGATATACTGTTTGGATTCTTTGAATCATTTTACTTATTTTTTATTTGGATTGACAAAAGTACTACATTATTTCATATCTTTATATAGTATATATCGAAATTAAGTCGTATTATTGCGTCGACTTTTAGAGGAATTACCTCGATAATAAAACCTCTGATAACATCAATTCGCAATACATTCAAGAGTATTACAATAATCATCTTTCATTCATGTTAATAATTTAATATTAAGGTCATATATTATAGCCAAAAATAACGTTCATCACTGTTGTAAATTTCAATTTGGCTATTTCATATTATATTTAAGATCAAAAAACACAATTTAATTCATATAATCAAATGTTTGGTATTGAAGAGCTCAAGCAAAAGAAGCTTTCTGACTTGCAAGCCATTGCAAAACAGTTAAATATTAAAAAAATCAGTCAACTGAAAAAGTTAGACCTTGTCTACAAGGTACTTGATTTTCAGGCAGACAATCCTACTGAAGTAAAAAAGAGCCAGCCTGTTGAGAAGACACATAGCAAGCCAGCTGCTAAAACCCCTCCAAAACAAACTTCAAGCGAAGAAAGTACTGAGCCAAAAAAGCGAAGAAGAATACTTCATGAAGCAAAGCCTGAAGGGAGACCTGGAAAAAAACAGGATGCAAAACCTGAAGGAAAACCTGAAATAAAACAGGATGCAAAACCTGAAGGGAAACGCGAAGAAAAAAAGGTAGAAAAAGGCATTGAGAAAAAAACTCAGGATAGTTTAAAAACTACCGAAAGTGCTGAGGCAAATATAAAAAAGCAGCCTGAAGAAGGCACAGAGCAAAGAAAAGCGACTCAACAAAAAAGACAGGATTTTCAAAAGCGCGAAAAAAGAGAAGCTCCTAAAAGAGAACAGCATCAAAAAAGCGGATCTGACAAAAGAGATAACGCTCCGAAAAAATTCGATAACAAAACTCGCAGACCTGCACCTCAGCAGGGAAGACAGCAAAACGATTATCAAAATAAAAAGAGCAGATACAAATCTCCGGAACACGAATTCGAAGGAATTATTACCAGTGAAGGAGTTTTAGAAATAATGCAGGACGGATATGGATTTTTACGTTCATCAGATTACAACTACCTGTCTTCGCCTGACGATATTTATGTTTCACAATCACAAATCAGACTTTTTGGCTTAAAAACCGGAGATACTGTAAGAGGTAATGTCAGACCTCCTAAAGAAGGTGAAAAATATTTTCCGTTAATTAAAGTGGAAAAGATAAATGGACGTGAACCTGATTTCATCAGAGACAGAGTTTCGTTTGAACATCTTACGCCTCTTTTCCCTAACGAAAAGTTTAAACTGGCAGAGAAGCACAGTACAACCTCAACAAGAATTATTGACCTGTTCTCACCTTTAGGTAAAGGACAGAGGGGTATGATTGTTGCACAGCCTAAAACCGGTAAAACTGTTCTGTTGAAAGAAGTAGCCAATGCTATTGCAGCAAACCATCCTGAAGTTTACATGATGATCTTACTTATTGACGAACGTCCTGAGGAAGTTACCGATATGCAAAGAAGTGTAAATGGAGAAGTAGTTGCTTCAACATTTGATGAACCGGCCGAAAGACATGTAAAAGTTGCAAATATCGTTTTAGAAAAAGCGAAGAGAATGGTGGAGTCAGGTCACGATGTAGTTATTTTACTCGACTCTATTACACGTTTGGCAAGGGCATACAACACCGTTTCTCCGGCATCGGGTAAAGTACTTTCAGGAGGGGTTGATGCGAATGCTTTACATAAGCCTAAACGTTTCTTTGGTGCGGCCCGTAATATTGAAAATGGCGGTTCATTAACTATTATTGCAACGGCTCTTATCGATACAGGATCAAAAATGGATGAAGTTATTTTTGAAGAATTCAAAGGTACAGGTAACCAGGAACTACAATTGGATAGAAAAATATCTAACAGACGTATATTCCCTGCTATCGACCTTATATCTTCAGGTACACGTCGTGATGATCTTTTATTAGATCCGAAAACCGTAAAACGAATGTGGGTATTACGTAATTACCTTGCCGATGCTACTCCTTTGGAAGCAATGGAAAGCTTAAAAGGTAAAATTGAAAGAACAAGAAGTAACGAAGAATTCCTTATTTCTATGAATGATTAAATTTATTTGTCATTTCGACTAAGCGCTAGCGCACGGAGAAATCTGTTGAAATTTTGCAGAAAACCTAAACAGATTCCTCCACTTCGGTCGGAATGACGACTTTTTTAAACATAAAAAAACCGTTCTAACATGAACGGTTTTTTTTATAATCAGTAATTATTAATTCTAAAATAAATGATCCTGTGCGTGATACGAAGATCTGGTCAAAGGACTTGACTGGACAAATTTGAATCCCATTTTTTCTCCTATTACCCTGTACATATCATATGTTTCAGGTGTTGGATAATCAACTACAGGTAAATGCTTAACCGAAGGCTGCAAATATTGACCAATAGTCATTATATCTACTTTAGCATTTCTTAAATCTTCCATAGTCTCAATTACCTCTTCCCTAGTTTCTCCAAGTCCGAGCATTATTCCCGATTTAGTCCTGCGCAAACCCTTATCTTTTAAATAACGAAGTACATCTAAACTGCGATCGTATTTTGCCTGGATTCTTACTTCTTTTGTCAACCTTCGTACTGTCTCTAAATTGTGAGACACTATCTCCGGTGCAACCTCAATGATTCTATCCAAATCATCCGTGTTCATCTTAAAATCCGGAATTAATGTTTCCATTGTTGTTCCGGGAGATATTCTGCGCACAGCATTTACGGTTTCTGCCCAAATTGAAGATCCTCCATCAGCCAAATCATCTCTGTCTACAGAAGTGATTACGGCATGCTTAATCCTCATAGCTTTTATTGACTCAGCTACTCTTACCGGCTCTTTCAGGTCAGCAGGTAATGGTCTTCCGGTAGCTACTGCACAAAAACCACACGATCTGGTACAAATATTACCAAGAATCATAAATGTTGCGGTACCATCGTGCCAACATTCACCCATATTCGGGCAATTTCCACTTTCACAAATTGTATGCAACTTTTTATCGTCAACTAATGCTCTTAACTCCCTGTATTTTTTTCCTGTTGGAAGTTTTACCTTAAGCCAGTTTGGTTTCCTCAGTATTTCTTTCTCTTTTACTTCTTCCATCTTGATCAAATCCACTTCTTACCAAAGTTTATACTAATATAAAAGGACAAAAAATGACTATAATTTTTTGCTGTAACCATTATTGGAACCTTTTTAAAATAATAATCGATTACCATTCCAGCCTCCAAAGTCCCAATTTTTTGAGTAGAAATCTTATAATCGAAATTGAGGCCAAATTTAGCATAAATTCCCGGGTAAATCTTCATTTCAGAAAAACCTTTTGTAAAAGGTACTCCCCCGAATATATTATCAAGATCATGTCTGGACGGATCATAGCGCTCAGTATCAATATAGTTTACCGATGTAGGATTAAATATTTCAAGATATATTGGCTTTACACCTCCTATTGACAGTCCGCCATAGTAAAAATAATTTATTTCTACAGAACCTAAATCTATTTTCTCTGCGATCTCGTGATTTTCTCCAAAACCTATTCTAAGAGCATATAAAGAATTTAACTTACCAAAGGCAAATGAACTTCCTCCATAGAAGTTTATTGTAGAATTATACCTGTTAATCTCTTTAGGATGCCTGATCATAACTATATCTGCTTCAAAACCTCTTTCGAAAAATGCAGTAGGCGACCAACTCCGTCTGGCATTTATAGAATAACCATTTGTAGTAAATGAAAATCCTGCCTGAAATTCTTCCAGATAGATTATACCCTGAAGCTCTGTACCTCCAATTCTTTCTTCATCTTCACGTATTTGGGCATCAATATTTGCAGGCCATATATATATAGCCATAAAAAACATATAAAAGTAAAATCGTTTATTTAAAGGCACAGTATGATAAATAAGTTGTTATTATTACATTCGAAGATAACTCTTTTTAAACAACAGAAATAATAAAAAAATCATTTCCGCAATTCACTATTCTTTTCAATATATTCTACAAGTAATTTTCGTCCGCGCATTATACGCACTTTCACATTGCTGATTGGTATATTTAACTTTTCGGCTATTTCTTTATAACTACAATTTTTCAAATACCTTAGTTTCAATATCGGAGCATAGGTTTCAGGCATTAAACCGATAATTTTTCTTACCTCATTATCCTCCTGATTATCTATTAATTCTTCCTCCGGAGAAAGGGTCTTTGCCTTAATATCTAACCTAAATTCATTTCCTGAATCATCAGTAAATACTTCATCTAAGGAAACTGTAGAGCTTTTTTTCTGTCTGTAATAGTCTACCAATGTGTTGTTGGCAATAACCGATATCCAGGTACTAAATGCAAACTCACTATTATAGCTATCCAACTTCTCAAAAGCCTTTGTAAAAGCTATTAATGCAATATCCTCAAGCACATATTCCGGAGCATTCTTGGTTTTTAGCGACTTAATAATATCTTCCCAATACAACTCCATCAAATCAGAAAAAGCTTTCTGACTCCCTTTTAATGCACCTTTTATAAGTATCGTTGTTTTTGTTTGTTTATCTAATCCCAACGTTTTGGATAAATTATCTTGTTCGAAAATATTATTATAAGCTGTAAGATAATTAAAATTATATCAAGAAAAGGTATTAAAAGTATCAAATCTTTCTCTTCCAGCTTCGACGATGAAGCTGATACTGTGACTGAGAAGATAAGAGTCCTCAATACAAAAATAGAGATAACCACTACCGGATTAATCTTAAGAAGCAACAAGGCTAACAGTAAAGAAAAAAACAAAATATGACTAAGCCCCTGTAAACCTAACAAACTTTTGGTTTTTTTACTGTATAAACCTGATGTTGTATAATGCCTTCTTTTTTGATTAAACCACTCACTCCATGTACCCGGAGGATTCGAAACAGTTTTTGCTTCCGGTGAAAATACAATTTCAGTATTTTCCTTTGTAGAATTTTTATTGATAATAAGATCATCATCGCCCGAAGCAACATCCATATGCCCGAAGAAACCATTATTCTTTAAGAAAAAATCTTTTGAATAAGAAAGATTACGTCCAACTCCCATATACGGAGTAAATAGCTTTGTATACGAAAAATAGTTTGATGCAGTCAGTACAGTTTCGAAACGGACAATTTTATCCAACAGGCCTTTAGTCTTTCGATATGCTCCATAACCCAAAACCACTTCCTTATCCTCGGTATACCCATTCATCATCAAACTTATCCAATTCTCCGACACAGGTACACAGTCAGCATCAGTAAACAAAAGATATTTGTTTTTTGCCCTTTTAATCCCCATTGTCAGAGCAAATTTCTTTCCACGCCAAAACCTGTCATTTTCAGCAACATTTACAATGGCCACATTAGAATTGGATTTTGAGAACTCTTCAAATACCTCTAAAGTATTATCCGTTGAAGCATCATTTATCAAAACTATTTCAAAATCGTGATATGCCTGATTTTTTAAAGACTCTAACAGGGGAGGCAGGTTTTTTTCTTCGTTTTTGGCACAAACAACAACAGAAACAGTACCCTTATCTTCTAATGATGCTGTTTCTGTTATGAGAATAAATTTCCAGTTTATCAGTATATATAAAATATGAATTACTGATATGGTAATAAAAGAATAAAGTAAAAGATTTTCTAACATATTAGGTTGTAAATATAAATTTATAGAAATAAAATCAACTATAAATTTTAGGGTCATCAAATCTACAACTTCAGATTAAGAAATACTCTTTTTAATTTTAAATTTATTTACAAAATTAGATGCTTTTGTACGTTCACAAGTGTGTAGTTCATCCGGAACCCTTCCACAAAAGCTACAAGATTCACCTTCAGGATTAATAGTCGGATTTTGCGATGCACAGGTACCTTCAAACTTCCCGTCGGTTTTTGCCCAAATTTTAATTGCCAAACCGATAAAACCAATACCCAGCAGTACAAATACTATTAAAAATAATTTTATAAATACCATAATATAATAAATTGAGTGACAAATTTAATTCAAATTTTGTTTATAGCAAGCCAATTTTATATACTCTTATGTGTCTTTTATCACATTTACAATATATAACAAGCTACAATTAGAACTAAACAACATTTACTTCTATTTCCAAATCAATTCCAAACTTTTTACTGATATCTTTTTTAATATCGTTAGCGAGCGAAATAATCTCAGCTCCGGTAGCATTTCCATAATTAACAAGTACTAATGCCTGATTTTTATGAACCCCCGCATCACCTTTTCTAAAACCTTTCCATCCGGACTTCTCAACCAGCCATCCCGCCGGAACTTTCACCGAACCATCCTCCAGAACGTATGAAGGAACATCAGGATAACTGTTTATTATTTGACGAAAGCTATCGGCTGAGATTACAGGATTTTTAAAAAAACTTCCCGAATTTCCAATTTCAGCAGGATCGGGCAATTTCGACGTCCTTATCTTCACAACACAATCACTTACATCTCTTGGTGTTGGATTTATAATACCATTCTCCTGAAGCTCTTTGGAAATAACACCATAAGAAATATTTACTTCTCCTTCTTTTTCTAATTCAAAATATACGTTCACTATAATGAACTTCCCTTTCTCCCTGTTTTTAAAAACTGACTCACGATAATCAAAATTACAGTCATTTTTATAAAATGTTTTAATTTTTCCTGTGGCAATTTCAAAAGCTTCTAACTTATAGAAACTGTCTTTCATTTCTACACCATAAGCTCCTATGTTCTGAATTGGAGAAGTACCAACATTCCCTGGTATTTTTGACAGGTTCTCTAATCCAAATAAACCTTTCCCGATAGACCATAGTACAAATTTTGGCCAGTCTTCGCCGGCACAGGCTTTTACTATAACCTTATTATTTCCTTCTTCGAATAACTCCTTACCTTCAATATTTATTTTTAATACGAGCTTATCAATATCGCCCGTCAAAAGCATATTGCTCCCCCCTCCTATCACAAATATATCCTGCAACACATTCATTGAATACAATTGCTGTAAATCCTCTAAAGTATTTACTTCAACAAATTGTTTAGCATTTACATCAATACCGAAAGTATTATACTCCTTAAGAGATATGTTTTCCTGAATCTTCATCTATCAACTACAATTAATTACCTGACAGGCAAAAATATCGGTTTATAACGATAATTTGGAATTTTTCTTATTTAACTTTGCTTTTAATCCTGTTTGATGTTTTAAGTTGGTATTTTCATTAAAAACTTCAGACTTTGAACTTTCAACTTTTAACTTTTAACTTTGAACTTTTAACTTTAGACTTTAGACTTTAGACTTTAGACTTTAAACTTAATAAAATGTCACGTAAAGAAGATTTCTTAAAATATCAGGCACAAACAACACCCTTCCCCTTATTACTGGATATTGAAAAAGCTGAAGGATGCTGGATTTACGACAAATCCGGAAAAAAATATCTTGATCTTGTTGCCGGTGTATCGGCCAATGTACTGGGGCATTCTAATCCTAAAATCACCAAGGCTATAAAAGATCAGGTTGATAAATATATGCACGTAATGGTTTATGGCGAGTTTATTCAGGATGCGCCTTTGGAATTAACCAAACTTTTGAGCGACAATCTTCCGGAGCCATTAGATACTGTTTATCTGGTAAATTCCGGAACGGAAGCAATAGAAGGTTCAATGAAACTGGCTAAAAGGGTAACCGGAAGGTCTGAAATTATTGCTGCAAAATGGGCTTATCATGGCAATACACAAGGCTCAATGAGTATTTTAGGAAATGAAGAACAGAAACAAAAATTCAGACCCTTAATTCCAAATATCAACTTTATTGAATTCAATAATATTGATGATTTAAACCTGATAACCGAAAAAACTGCCGCTGTAGTTTTGGAAACTATACAGGGAGGAGCAGGATTTATTCTTCCAAAAAATAACTATCTAAAAAAAGTAAGAGAGCGTTGCGATGAAGTTGGTGCACTATTAATACTTGACGAAATACAACCGGGGTTTGGCAGAACAGGAAAACTCTTTGGCTTTATGAATTTTGATATTGTACCCGATATTTTAGCCATAGGTAAAGCCATGGGCGGAGGAATGCCCGTAGGCGCATTTGTAGCTTCGAAAGACAAAATGGCATTACTAAAATCAGAGCCAATGCTTGGACATATAACTACGTTTGGAGGTCATCCCGTTATTGCGGCATCCTCATTGGCTACATTGAAAGAATTGCTCGAGGGTAACTATATGGAAGAGGCTCTTTGGAAAGAAAAACTTTTTAGAGAACATTTAAATCACCCGGCAATCAAAGAAATAAGGGGCATGGGATTAATGCTGGCCCCGGTGTTTGATGACCCTGAATTTCCTGCCAGATTGATGAGTAAATTAATGGAGAAAGGCCTGATAACATTTTTATTGCTTTTCGAAAAAAGAGCATTGAGAATCTCTCCACCATTGACTATTTCTGATGATGAAATTTTATATGCCTGTAATGTGATAAATGAAACTATAGAAGAGATGATTTAAACAAATTTTAATATTGATTTAAATCTAACAATCATAAAAAAAAGAGTCTTTTTCAACTGTGAAGGGCTCTTTTTTTGGCAAAAAACACCTCCTAAAACCCCCAATTTCAAATAATTTCCCCTCCTCAATACCTATCTACATTGAGCTTAACAAACTTTAACATTTACCCATTTGGTTAATTTTACCCAATTAGGTAAATTTGTACAGTAATTAATCACATTATCGCATGGCTAAAAAAATTTCAACAGAGGAAAAGATATTAGAATCTGCTCAAAAAGTTTTTCATAATAAAGGATTTGCAGGTACAAGAATGCAGGAAATTGCAGATACTGCCGAAATAAATAAAGGATTACTTCACTACTATTTCAAGTCAAAAGAAAAACTTTTTGAGTCGGTCTTTAACATTGCTTTGAAACAAATGCTGGGAAGACTAAATACAACTTTAGGAGAAAACGTTGATTTATTTACTAAGATTGAAAAACTGGTAGACAGTTACATTTCGGTATTAAGTAAAAACACTTTTATCCCAAATTTTATTTTTCACGAAATAAACAGAAACCCCGATTTTTTTAATGAAAAAGTTAAGACCTTAAATAACCTTGAAGGGATTAAAATATTCGAAAATCAAATAAGGGAAGAAACAGAAAAAGGAACAATAATCGAAATCAATCCAAAACAGCTAATTATCAACATCATATCAATGTCGATATTTCCATTTATTGCCAAGCCAATGGCTATGGGTATTTTAGAAATTTCGAAAAAAGAATTCAGTAAAATTATAGAGGAGAGAAAAAAGCTGGTTGCTGAATTCACTATAAGCGCAATCAAAAAGTAAAACCGTTTATTCGGTGAAATGCTTATCTGTTTATTCAGAACCATAAACAAATAAAATAATTAGAAATGAAAAAAGCACTATACATTTTAATCCTGCTAATCCTGCCAAGTATGATGTTTGCACAGCAGTTAAGTGTGAACCTCGAACAATGCAGAGATTCGGCAAAAGTGAATTGGCCGGGTTTCAAAAAAATGGCTATGCAAAAGGAGAATAAAGAATTAATAATAAAAACTCTTAACAAAAACTATCTCCCTAAATTAACTCTTGGTGCCGGCGCAACTTACCAGTCGGAGGTTGTAGTTTTTCCTGAAATACAGATTCCGGGGATGGACAATTTCTTTCCAACAATACCAAACGACAACTATAGAGCAGATCTTCAGCTTTCACAAATAATATATGATGGTGGAAATACAAAAAGCGCAAAGGACCTTCAGCTAGCATCAAATTCTCTTGAGGAAACTCAAATAGAAATTGAGAACTACAACCTGATGGAACAGATAAACCAATTATACCTAAACGTATTAGTTCTTGAACAAAACAATATTGTACTACTGACTGCCGATAAAGAGATAGATGAAAATTTAAAAATTTTACAATCTGCCTACAACAATGGAATGATCTTAGCTTCTGAACTAAATAAAGTAAAGGCTGAAAAAATCACAATAGAAAAGCAGCTAATGAACAACAAAACAGCAAAGCTTAATGCTATTCAATCTTTGGCTGTACTCACAGGTTTAGAGATTAACTATGATACATCTTTTCAGGTCCCCGGTGAATCAACAAACAAACTTAACACCTTACCTCAACTAAAAATATTTGAAGCACAGGAAGACTTGAATAAGGCCGGTTTGGAAATGGAATTCAGAAACAAATTTCCCAAAATAGCTCTTTTCGCTAACGGAGGCTATGGTCGTCCCGGATACAACTTCATGGATACAGATTTACACTCATACGGTATGGTAGGAGTAAATCTTTCGTGGGATGTAATTGACTGGGGAACTTATGGTAAACAAAAAGAAAAATCGGAAGTAAAACAAAAAATAATCGAAGCAAACAAAGAAGCCTTCGTAATGCAAAACAGCCTTGAGGTTCAAAAAATTAATAATGACTTAGCAAATATTCAAAACCAGATTGAAATGGATAAGAAAGTAATTAAAATTAAGGAAGAAATTAAAAACTCCTCCTGGTCTAAATTTCAAAACGGAACTATTACCTCCAACGAATATCTGAAGGATTTTAATGATCTGAAAAGAGCTCAACAAACTTTAGAAATTAATAAAATTCAGCTTATTCAGAAGGAACTTGCCCTTAAACACTTAGAGGGAATTAAGTATTAATGACTCAAATGAATTGTCGAAAATAATGACCAAAGCAAAAAAACAACCTATAAATTACCAGATCATTAACGCATTATATCATTGACACATTAGATCATAAAAATATAAAAACAAGCAAAAATGAAAAACATAATCTTACTAATACTGCTAGGCGCATTTGCATCGTGCAACAACAACGAAAACCCCGCAGATGCCAATGGAAACTTCGAAAGCAATGCTACAACCATTTCTGCCGAAAATGCCGGAAAATTATCTTCTTTCACGATCGAAGAAGGCGACATCGTTAAGAGTAATTCGGTTGTTGGAATTATTGATACAACGCAACTATACTTGAAAAAAGAACAATTAAGAGCTTCCTCTATCAGCATTGAGTCGCAATCAAAAAGTGTGTTATCTCAGATAGACGTACTCAAAGAACAATTGAAAGTTCAGGAAAGTAACCTGAGCAGGATCAGGAAAATGTACAAAGACGGTTCTGCAACAAAAAAACAACTCGACGACTTACAGGGGCAGGTAAATGTTACTAAGCAACAAATTTCGAGTGTTCAGGCACAGAATGCATCAGTAATTAGCCAATATCAATCGCTTAATATACAGATAAAACAAATTGAGGATCAAATCTCAAAAAGCATAATAAAAAACCCTGTTGCCGGAACAATATTGATTAAATATGTTGAGCAATATGAGTTTGTTGCCCCCGGAAAACCTTTATATCAGATTCAGGACATAAATAGATTAAAGCTTAAGGCCTATGTGACAGAACCTCAACTTTCCACTATTAAAATTGGGCAAAAAGTAAAAATAGGAATCGATTCAACTGACGAAGAAAAAAGTTTTGACGGTACAATTACATGGATCAGTTCACAGGCAGAATTCACTCCAAAAATAATCCAGACAAAAGACGAAAGGCAAAATCTGGTTTATGCAATAAAAATTGATGTTAATAACGATGGCAGCCTGAAAATCGGGATGCCTGCAAGTGTGTATTTTAATTAGAGTTTATATGATTGAAATAAACAACATATCAAAAAGTTACGATTCTGTAAAAGCACTTTCAAATGTTTCAATAAATGTAGAAAAAGGTAAACTATTTGGACTTATCGGACCTGATGGTGCCGGGAAGTCAACCTTATTCAGGATACTAACTACTCTTATTTTACCTGATGAAGGCAATGCAAAACTCATGGACTTCGACACAGTAAAGGATTATAAACAAATACGAAATAAAATAGGCTATATGCCGGGGAAATTTTCCTTATACATGGATCTAAGTGTTCAGGAGAATCTTAAGTTTTTTGCCAATGTTTTTAGCACCACGATTGATGCCAATTACGAAATGATCGAGGATATTTATGTAATGCTAGAGCCCTTCAAAAACCGTAAAGCCGGTGACTTATCGGGAGGAATGAAACAAAAACTGGCATTGTGCTGTGCTTTAATACATAAACCTGAACTTTTATTACTTGACGAACCGACATTTGGCGTTGACCCTGTTTCGAGAAAAGAGTTTTGGGAGAATTTAAAAAAGCTTCAGAAAAACGACGGATTAACAACCATTGTTTCTACACCTTATATGGATGAAGCTTCGCTATGCGATGAAGTAGCGTTAATTCAGGATGGAAAGATTATGGCCGTAGATACTCCCGAAAATATATCTAATAAATTCAGTAAAACTCTTTACGAAATTAAATCATCGAACAATTATAAAACACTCACACTTATAAGAAATTTTGAAGAAATAAATACAGCTTATATGTTTGGAAACAGCATCCATGTAACATTGAAAAACGACAATAAGCCTGAAGAACTTAAACAGCTCATTAACATAGAAAATATTGAATACAGCATTGAGGAAATAAAACCAAACATAGAAGATAGTTTTATGGAATTGATGGCTAAAGAACAATAAAAAGTTAAATGATTGAATTATTTGTATTAAACCAATCATCATGAACAATAATAAAGTAATAGAAGTTGATAACCTGACGCGTGCCTTTGGCGATTTCATAGCTGTTGACAATATTAGTTTCAACGTTGAAAAAGGAGAAATTTTTGGTTTTTTGGGAGCGAATGGAGCCGGAAAAACTACTGCCATGAAAATGCTTACAGGTATTTTGGAACCAACTTCAGGAATTGGAAAAGTGGCCGGTTTCGACATAAAAACCCAGCGCAGTCAACTAAAATATAAAATCGGTTATATGAGTCAGAAATTCTCTTTATACGAGGATCTGACAGTTAAGGAAAATATCAATTTTTTTGGAGGAATTTATGGTCTTGACAGAAAGACTATAATTACCCAGACCGACAAAATGATAGAACGACTTGAATTTGGGAACATTAAAAATACTATGATAGCCGAAATTCCTCTGGGTTGGAAGCAGAAAATTGCTTTTTCGGTTGCCATTCTTCACAATCCTGAAGTAGTGTTTTTAGATGAACCGACAAGTGGAGTTGATCCGATTACCAGACGTCAGTTTTGGGATCTTATTTATCAGGCAACCGATGAAGGGATAACAGCGTTTGTAACGACACACTACATGGATGAGGCAGAATACTGTGATAAAATTTCGATGATGGTTCAGGGAAAAATAGCTGCCATGGGTAGCCTAAATGATTTACTGAACACATATAGTGCCCAAAATATGGACGAGGTATTTTTAAAACTGGCAAGGTAGAATCGTTTAATGTTTGTTGTTCGAGGTTTGATGTTGAAAAGTCTAACCCCAAACACCAAACACCAACAAACAATACAAAATGAGAACATTTCTGGCATTTATAAAAAAAGAATTCAAACACATATTTCGTGATAAGCGAACATTGGTAATCCTATTTGGAATGCCTATCGCTCAGGTTTTATTATTTGGTTTTGCAATTACAACGGAGATAAAAGATGGTAAAATGGCAATACTGGATCTGGCCAAAAACAGTGTTTCTCAGGGGTATATAAACAAAATAACATCTTCCGGGTATTTTATCGTTCAGGAAAACCTTAAAACCTATAATGATATAGAAGAATCATTCAAAAAAGGAACAATTAAAATCGCACTGGTTATTCCTCAAAATTTTGCTAAAGATCTCGGATCTGCCAAATCTTCCACAGTACAAATAATTGCAGATGCAACCGACCCAAACATGGGTAACATATTAACAGGTTATCTTTCAGGAGTAACAAATTCCTACTCAATAGAAAAAAAACTAATTAATAAGACTCCGGTTGTCATAGAATCAAAGATGCTTTACAATCCCGAAAGTAAAAGTGTTTTCATGTTTGTTCCCGGAGTAATGACAATCATTTTAATGCTCGTTTCAGCAATGATGACATCAATAACTGTTGCAAAAGAAAAAGAGCTGGGAACTATGGAAATCTTACTTGTATCTCCATTAAAACCGGGAATAATAATCATAGGTAAGGTAATTCCCTATATAGCACTGTCGCTCGTAAATGCTGCAACAATTTTAGCTCTCGGATTCGCAGTGTTCGGAATGCCTTTAAACGGAAGTTTTATTTTCCTGTCGCTCGAAATACTATTATTTATAATTACGGCACTTGGCTTAGGTGTTCTAATTTCAACTATTTCTAATTCGCAACAAACAGCAATGCTGATTTCCTTAATGGGATTGATGCTGCCTACAATATTACTTTCAGGATTTATTTTCCCTATCGAAAGTATGCCTGAAATATTGCAGGTTATTAGCAACGTAATTCCGGCAAAATGGTTCATTATCATTATTAAATCGATAATGCTTAAAGGACTGGGTATAACAGCTCTATGGAAAGAAACTTTAATACTGCTTTTTATGACAATATTCTTCATAGTAATGAGTATTAAACGTTTCAAGATAAGATTGGAGTAAGGCTGATATATGAATGAGCTGACTATCAAAAAAAAAAAGTATAAAACATTATACTTTCAGAGGATTAAAGCATTGAATCAATAAAACATGAGAAAAATAGTATTTATTATAGAAAAAGAATTCAAGCAAATATTCAGAAACAAAATAATGGTGATACTGATATTTGCAATGCCCGTAATTCAATTACTGATTCTTTCATATGCAGCTGATTTCGAAGTAAAAGGCATAAATATTTTCATTGACGACATGGATTCTTCACCGGTTTCTAAAAACCTGATTAGTTCCATAAAAAATACTAGGCAGTTCGAAGTTGTGGGTGTTTCAAATTACGATGATGGCTTAAAACTAATAGAGAAAAACAAGGCCGATGTTATAATCTCTATCCCTGATAAATTTGGCAGAGATATCACGACCGGTAATACAGTAAAAACAGCTATTGTTGTAGATGCGATAAATGGCTCCAAAGCAGGAGTAACACTAAATTATTTACAAATAATCTTAAATCAGTTTGTCAAAGATCAACTATCAGCTAAGTACAGGCTTGATCAAAAATTTGGAATTGAAATAATTAACCGTAACTGGTTTAACCCCACCCTTAATTACAAAATATTCATGGTTCCGGGAATACTTGTATTACTGGTGACAATGATTTCTCTTTTCCTCTCGTCAATGAATATAGTAAGAGAAAAAGAACTTGGTACAATAGAACAATTAAATGTTACTCCCATAAAAAAATACGAGTTTGTTTTAGGTAAATTATTACCCTTTGTAGTTTTAGGTTTAGTAGAATTCAGCATTGGAATTTTAATTGCGAAACTATGGTTCAATATACCAATAGAAGGCAATATGTGTACTATTTACCTTTTTACATTAGTCTATCTGACTCTGGTTCTGGGTATGGGAATGTTTATTTCTACTCTTACAGAAACGCAACAACAGGCACTGTTTATAGCATGGTTTTTCTCCGTTATTTTTATCCTGATGAGCGGTCTTTTTACTCCAATAGAAAGTATGCCTGTTTGGGCTCAAAAAATTGCCGACTTTAACCCTATAAAGTATTATGTAGATGTGATTAGGCTTGTTATGCTGAAAGGTAGTACATTCCTAAATGTCAGCAAACAATTTGGTATAATTGTAGTTTATTCTATTGCATTAAATGTATTTGCAATAATGAATTACAGAAAAACCAGCGGATAATATCGCAATCGAATACCGGCTGCTGATTCGAAAATCCTGACAAAGTCGCGATTTCACTTCTTTACTAATTATTACTAAATTAGCCCCTCCAAAATATATACAATATGAACACTAAACAACTTATATTAATCACTCTAATTCAAACAGTCGTAGTTCTGACTGTTTTTCCTTTAATCCCTTCACTTGTTCAGGGTATTCAAGGAATCCCCGAAGCAGAAAACAGTGTTTCGGAAGTATACACTATAATTTTTGCAGGAGGAGTTATAACAATGCTAATTCTGGGAATTATATTGGTTGGCAAAGGCTCTAAAAACGAATTGTATTTCAACTTATTTGCTCTTGCTTTTCTCGCAATCATATTTTATCAAAATTACTCTATAATGCTACTACAAACTCTGATATCACTGGTTTTAGCTGCTGTAATTTTTTTAATTAAAATACCTTTAAGAAAGTTTATTACTAATAAAAATATTCTGGCATAAAAACATGGAATGGTTCTCATCATGGTTCGACACACCCTATTATCACCAACTTTACAATAACCGTGATTTTAGCGAAGCTGAAAAGTTTATGACCAACTTACTGGATCATCTCAATTTAAAGAAGGATTCTACAATCCTTGATTTGGCTTGCGGTAAAGGGAGACATTCAATTTTTTTAAACAGAAAGGGATTCAGGGTTAAAGGTGTTGATCTGTCAAAACAGAGTATCGAGGCGGCAAAGAAATATGAAAATGACAATTTAAAATTTGCTGTTCACGACATGCGCAATAAACTGAATGAAAATTTCGATGCAGTTTTTAATCTTTTCACCAGCTTTGGTTATTTCGAAGACGATGCCGATGATATTGCAGTATTAGAAACTATTAAAAACTCAATGAACAGTAGTTCCATCGCTGTAATTGACTTTATGAATTCCGAAAAAGTAATAAAGAACCTGGTAAACTCTGAAGTCCAAAAAAGAGGCAACCTGGATTTTCATATAAAACGATATGTTGAACACAACATAATACATAAAAACATCAAATTTCGCGATAAGGGAATAGACTTTGATTTCACAGAAAAAGTAAAAGCTATAAGGCTTGATAAATTCAAAGACTACTTTAACAGGACAGGCCTAAAGTTAGTAAAGACTTTTGGCAATTATGATTTGGAAGGCTTTAGCCCTGAAACATCAGACAGACTAATAATGATATTGACAAAATGAGTTATATAATACTATTTTCGGCAGTAATAATTGGTGTATTAATAGGAGAGTTAATAAAACCACAGGAAACATTAAAGAAATTGTTTTTGACCTTTAGTGGTGCTTTTTTGCTTGCAGTTACTGTTTTTCATATTTTACCTGAAGTTTACATCAATGGAAATGAGAAAATTGGTTTCTTCATTATGCTCGGTGTTTTTATACAAATCCTATTAGAGTTTATCTCTAAAGGGGTAGAACATGCACATGTACCAAACCATCACGGACATTCTCATGAAAAACACTCTTATACACTGCCAATGTTTATCAGTATTTCTATTCATGCTTTTTTGGAAGGAGCTCCTGTTACAGATCACGCCCATCACCATCATATTATCGACGAGATTTCAAATCCCGTTTTATTAGGTGTTTTTATTCACAAAATCCCTATTGCATCAATAATTTATGTTGCGTTTAGAGAAAACGGCTATTCAAAAATTATTTCATTCCTACTTATAATTCTATTCGGCTTAATGACACCTGCCGGCAGTTATTTAGCAAATAAAGTACCGGCAGTAATCCAATATTCCGATCAAATTAACGCTGTTGTTATCGGTATTTTTCTTCATATAAGTACTACTATTCTTTTCGAGAGTTCATCAGGTCACAAATTTAATTCAGCTAAACTTTTAGTAATTACAGCGGCAACTGCTTTAGTTTATTTTTCATACTAAATCTTATTTTTTCAGGGTTTTCCAACAATGAAATTGGTCATAAAATAATTATAAAAAACTAATACGTAAATCAGTTAAAAATGATATTTGTGCTTATATTTATACAGCCTGAGTTAGACGAGGGAATTAAGGCTAGTATAGAACACTCTTAAATAACAAAGCCAATTTGAAGCAAAAAAAAGCCAATAAAAAATCTTTCTTTCTTACAATGCTGAAAGGTATCGCCATGGGTACGGCAAATAAAATCCCCGGAGTTTCGGGAGGTGCTGTGGCTTTCGTGGTTGGTTTTTATGAGGAACTGATATACTCACTGAAGAGAATTAACAGAAAAGCCTGGGGCCTACTATTCAAAAGAGGATTCTCAAAATTTTACGATTATATAAATGGTCGCTTTTTAACCGCTCTTTTTTCGGGAACCATAATCAGTTTTTTCACCGTTTCGCAACTGTTGGATATTTTAATTTCGCATTATGAGCTACATGTATGGGCTTTCTTTTTCGGTTTAATCCTCGGATCGATATATTTTGTTTCGATGGAGTTCAACGACTGGAATGTAAAAACCATATTCAGCATGCTAATAGGTGTTGCAATAGGCATCTCCTTTTCATTTATCAGTGCTTCAACCGAGAATGACAATTTATTATTTGTCTTTTTCTGTGGTATTATCAGTATATCAGGAATGACTCTCCCCGGTCTCTCCGGTTCCTTCATTCTTATGGTAATAGGAAATTATGTACTGCTTATGGTAGATTCCGTAAATGCACTTTACGATATAGTTTACCTCTCTGCTACACTTGATTTTTCATGGATTGATAATGCTGAAACTATAAGACTTTTAAAGGTATTAAGTGTATTTATCGCCGGTTCGGTAGTCGGATTAATTTCTCTGTCGCATATTTTAGGGTATTTACTTAAAAAGCACCATCAAACAGTTATTGCCCAAATAATAGGAATAATTGTCGGCAGTCTCGGTGTAGTTTGGCCCTGGAAAGACAAAATATTTCTACGGGATGAATTAGGAAATATTATGTACCTGAAAAACGGTAAGGAAATTGTTGCATACTACAATGCCTACTTCCCCGACAGTCTCGACTATTCAACGATAATGGCCATAATAATGATAATCCTGGGGATTGTTATAGTAGTAGCACTGGAAAGGCTAAAGCCAAAGCAGATAAAATAATTTGATTAGATATTAGAATATCACTTAACCACAGATATTAAACATAAGCCTATTAATGAATAAGGAAAAACAGCAAAATGAGAAAAAGAATAATCCACTGAAGAGGAAACTATTCTCTAAAATTTCTATTGGAATGGTATTTACACTGTTCTTGTTAAATCAGATTCTATTTTATATTCAACCCTTTTCTCCCGAGAGTATTTATTTCGATTACACACAGGGATACTTCAGAATTGTAACTTTAGTTGAACGAATAGTTTTTAGCATATTCCCTTTCTCAGTTGGTGATTTACTATACCTGTTTATTGTATTCGTAGTTTTCCGGACTTTATTCAGGATAATAATTTCTCTGTACAAAAGAACCTATCGCAAAATCCTTATCGACTCAACCGACTTCATAGCTATGGTGGCTCTTATTCTATTACTGGTCGGAACACAGTGGAACTGGAATTACAGGCAGCCTTCATTAGTTGACAAAATGAACCTAAACAGCGAAAGCTATGATATTGAACAACTGGCATCGTTCACAAAAAAGCTCATAAGAGAAACCGCTTTCACAAAGGAGAATTCCAACTTTGATGTTTTTAGAGATGACAATAGTTCCATTATTGATATTTCTATTCTCGGTTATGAAAGGATGGCAAAAAAAGACGATTTCTACACTTACAGCTATCCGTCAATTAAACATTCAATGTTTTCAAAACTTCTTCCCTACCTTGGTATTTCGGGGTATTACAATCCGTTTACCGCTGAAGCCCAAATTGCAAAAGGAATACCAAAAGTACAGATACCTTTTATTGTAAATCACGAAATAGCACACCAACTAGGAATTGCCTCAGAAGCCGAAGCTAACTTTCTGGGTTATCTGGCATCAAAAAACAATCCCTTAAGCTCAATTCAGTATTCGGGAAACATAAGTCTGCTAATGTATTGCCTTGCTGATCTAAAGAAAAATGAATATAACAAATACGATGAGCTAAAAGAATCAATCCCGCAGGATGTTATTGATGATATTATAGAAATCTCAGAATTCTGGATGTCGCACAGAAATGAATACAGAAAATATACAGATAAAGGCTATGACCTCTTCCTTAAATCAAATCAGCAGGAAGATGGTTTAAATTCTTATAATAAGGTAGTATCTTTAGCTATATTTTATTCCAGAAAAAAATAAGCTATGAATTCAAAACATTACTCAATATCAAAATACCTGCTGCTGGTTTTTATTTTAGCCACTTCGCTAATAGCTACAGGACAAAACAACGATAAAAAATCGATTGTTTTTATTGATGATTTTGACACTTACTCTGAACTGGAACCTGATTATTATAAATATTTCGATGAAATAAAGGCAGGGAAACTTCTGGGCGACCTTAATTACAGCAGATTAAATGTTAATTTTGATTTAGAGGGAAATAAGAGTATAAGACATTTACAGATATCCGAAGCGCCGGATTACCTTGTATTGATTTTAGGAAGCTCAAATACAACTATCAACACAAAAACCAATGATGTTGTAATAGCTTCTGAAGACTATAAAAATGAATACCTGGCATTTGTAAAACGTCTGAAACACGAAAACTCAAAAATAATTATTGTCTCTCCTCCTCCATATCTTACCAAAACTAAAGAGGAAGATGAGCAAATTATTGACAACATTAACGCTGTACAATATGTAGCAGAATCACATCCTGATGTTAGCTATATAAAACTCTATAAATATATCCTTCGAAACTATCAGGAATCTACAGTAAGCCCCAAACAACTTGCTACATGGATTACTGCATTAATTCAGGAAGATGTTGTGGAATTAAAGCCGGAAGATTAAGGCTTAAAATGGAAATATTCATTTTAGGATGGGCCTTTAATTATCGAATAAGAATCTAAGGCAATGTTATCTTATTCGTCATTAGCTACACTGAATCTAAAGATTTCCGACCGAAGAGATAGCGTAGTGGAGAAAATGATAATTCGACGAAGTCAATCTGTTCTTTAAATTATGAGATCTCACGACTACTTTACGCATGACAACATTTTTTTCACCGCAAAGTTTCGCAAAGTTATGCGCTAAGTTTCGCAAAGTATTTTTGCGTTACGTTGCGGTTATTTTTTTGTCATCACCTCACCTGCCCGTCCGGTCAGGCAGGTTGGAGTTTTTGAGAAAAAAACCTGGTTCTACACATGACAATAAAAAAAGCCGCGAATGCGCGAATTTTAATTTTCGCTAACGCTCAATTTATAAGAAAACGAACGTTAGTGAGTTTAATAATTCGCGCATTGGGGGTTATTTATGTTATTAATCCAAACTCAAAGAAGAATGACTAATCATCACCTTAACTTCTGATCCGCCACCGTTATATTCACCCTGAATTGCTTCGCTCGTATAACCCTTTTCACGGCTTTTTATTTCAATCCCATTTGGTTTATTAAAACTGGAAAACGAACCTTTATAGTTAAAACTATAAGCGGCACTCTCGTCTAAATACAGTTTTACCTTAGAAAAATCGGCTTTCACTGCAATAGAGTTAAACCCTTTGGCAACCTTCTTAGCTACTATACCACCATGAGAAACCTTGGCCTTTATATCTCCTTCCACCCTTTCAACCTTGGTATTACTGAACTTACTCTCCAAAATTAGACCGTAAGCTTTACCAATACTCAATTTACTGTGCGACAAATCCAGCTCTCCTGATTTAAACTCTTCGATTTCACCATCACCAAACTTTAACTCAATTTCGTTAGACTCATTCAACAGTGAACCGATCTCAAAATCACCATGCGATACATCCAGCTCAACTTTTGCCTTATGTTTGGCGATATATACATTACCAAAACTGTTTTTTATAGCCAAATCGTTATCATAAGGTACTTTTACTTTATAATCCACCCTAAACTTATCAACCTTACCGTTATTGGAAATATTTGAAGTTTTTACTCTAAGCATATCAATGCTTTCTTTAAAATTAATATCGATGTCGTTTATAAACTTTGTAAGCCTTTCCTCCGAGCTTCCTTTAGCCCATATTTTCACTTCAATATAAATTTCATTTCCTGAATAGCTTTCTACATTCACATCGCCAAAAGAATTTTCCACATTCAGCTCAGTTGAACTATTAGCTTTAAAACTTTTCTTTACCACCCTCTCTTTTTCTATTCCAAAAAGATTAGCCGAAAACATCACAAATGCAACAACTAACAATGTATATTTAAATATTGGTCTCATCATTCATACTATTTAAGTTCTTATTTGTCATTATCACTTTAAGCTGCTCTAATAACTTCAATCTCATTTTATAATTTTCAACAATCGAATTGAGTATTCTCTCATCACTTGGATTTTGCAACAAAAGTTCTTTCAATTCTTCGTTCTGCTTATCCAGTTTTTCCATCTCCTTAAAAAAGGATCTGTACTCGGGCGACATATAATTTTTATTTGCTCTCACAGGAACTAAAGCATCTTTTATCTTTACTGCATACTGATGTTCTATTTCACTGATCGATTCTGATTTTGCATATTCAGTATTATCTACCTCAGCTGAGTTAAAATAAAATACGGCCGAAGTTATTGCAATCCCCACAACAAAAGCTGCGGCAACTTTCATCCATGTAAAACTACTTTGCCCGGATTTTTCGGCTGAAGATTTCTCAGCCAACATATCATCTAACCTGGACTCAAAAAGCTCCCTATGTCCTACCGGTAACTCCTTATCGTCAAACAAGTCTCTGTTTGCTTTAGTCCAGTCTTCTATGTTCTTATTATCTGACATATTTTCCACTTTTTTCGGTTTCCTCTTTACTGACTTTTTGTTGCTCTACCTTACAAAGGCTGAATTTCCGTTTGTTGAAACTAGCATCTGTTTTAGTTTAACTTTTGCTCTCGACACCAATGACCTTGCTGTTGAATTTTTAATATCCAGTATTGAACTTATCTCATCATAATCGAAGCCTTCTATCAAAAACATATTTATTACAACTCTATACTTTTCAGGTAAGTCATTAATACTGCTTTTTACATGTTCAACCAAAGCTTCATTATCCTTATTCTCATTTTCAACTTCAATTACAGGCTCCAGAAACTTCGCATCATCAAAAGAAATAATATCCTTTTTCTTCCTTATTTCGTCCAAACAGGTGTTGACTATTATCCTTTTAAGCCATCCTCCAAATATCACTTCACCGGAGTATGTCTCTATTTTAGAAAATGCCTTTATAAAGCCATCCTGCATCATATCCTGAGCCATATCAGAGTCATTCATAAAACGATATGCTACATTATACATAGCCCTCGAATACTTATCATAGATATGCATATATGCCCTGCGGTCGCCCCGCTTACATAGCTCAATCAGCTTTTGCTCGTCTAATAAAGATTTTTGGCTCATAATAATTAGTCTAACCTTATGACGTCTGCTAAATCATATTGTTGCAGATTATTAGAAAATAACTTTACTTATATTTTTAATCATAGGTTCTGTATTTAACCCTTCTCCTACTCTATAATATAAGCTTTATTAATATAATCAAGTTTAGGGTAATTTTTTCGAAGATATTTATTCCCGTATTTATTAATCGAATCCTGTTTATCATCCAACTCAGAACCATACCCTTCATAAAACATCTCTACCACTTCCATTCCTGAAGTAATTTGAGCCACTACAGGGAACCCTTTTACTCCCATAAACGAAATCGTGTCAAGGCGGGGTGAGTTGTTGTTAAGATTGATGAATAACTGAGTACTGCGAGATTCCTTCCCGCCCCTGGCAAAGGAAATAGTTCCTTTTAAATTTTCTTTTTTAAGCGGTTCATCCGGAAGTGAAAATTTCTCCCATGCGTGATTTACTGTGCTGTCATTATGAATTCCGAATTGGGCTATATAATTAGGTATTACCCTGAATAAAGCTATGTCGGTATAGTATCCACTCTTTATAAGCTGATATAATCTTTCAACTGCTCTTGGTGACCATTCTTTTCGCGATTCAATTTCAAAATTACCTTGGGAAGTTTCAAATCTTGCCCTGAAATATTCCGGCGACTCTATTTGCGTCCATTTTATCGGGTAGTTGGTCTTGCAGGAACTTATTAATAAACTTAGAATAATTATTATTTTGACTGTTATTTTAAATCTATTAGTGAAGATGAAATTTTTCATAGTGTATATTTTAATGTTCAACACAACACTAAATTAAGAAAGTTTTCCAAACCGGTTTACATAATTACAAATGAGTCTAATCGCTTATCATATCCTGTTTTCCTCCTTCTTTTATCCCTTCGACGCCGCTCAGGGTATGCTTTTTTCATTTATCTTTCCTGCCTGACTGCGTCACGCAGGCAGGTATCTTTCCTCTTTCCTGCCTGACTGTGTCACGCAGGCAGGTATCTTTCTTCTTTCCTGCCTGACTGTGTCACGCAGGCAGGTATCTTTCCTCATTATCTTTTACTAACAATAACTAAAAAAGGAAGATATTTAAATATCTCCCCTTCTTAGTTATTTTGTGTTGCCAATCAAGGCAAAACTATGTCTTGTTAATTAAAACATATACTGTAATGTTGCACCAACTCTAAAAAACGAACCTTCTGCTACTGTAAATCTGGCTTCCGGAGCAAGGTTTAATTTGTCAGTTAATTT
>JBDLJM010000030.1 GCA_039714315.1 Bacteroidota bacterium
TATCTTTTGTCTTTTGTCTTTAATCAGTCACCGCCACTAATCATTTTTTAATTTTATTTTGATAGAACATTCCTCTTGCCAGATTAATGGCTTCAATTTTACCGTCTGCCTCCAACACATCGAGGTATTTATTCAGTTCGTTGATATGTATACCCAATGACTGAATCAAATCATCGGCCGTACACGGTCTGCGCAAAATGGTTTGTAAAATTGTAGATTCTATGTCTCCTCTGTACGACTGAACATTTTTACGCTTATTAACCGAAGAAATAATTTCAATATTATCCATTCCCCATAAATCAACTATTTCCCGAAGTTCTTCTTTTGTGGAAGGATGCAGATTTGCAAGCACCCCCGGACGATCCAAAGTGTTTAACTGTACAGAATCGGGAGAAATTTTATCAATTGCTTCTTTTAGAGCTTCATAATCTTCTTTGGTATTGTTATACTCCGGCAGAATAAATATTTCAAGCCAGATTTTCCCGTTAAATTCTTTTCTAAAATCAACCAATCCCTGAATTATCTTATCAAGTTCTAAATATTTCGAAGGTCGGTTTATCCTTTTAAAAGATAAATTTAAAGCCGAATCCAGTGAAGGTAAAACAACATCAGCATCCAATAGCTCTTCACGTATTTTCTTATCGTACATAAGTGTACCATTAGTCAATACAGCAACCGGAATATTGGGTTTGTTCTTTTTTATAAACTGCAATACATCTCCAATTCTTGAATTAAGTGTAGGTTCACCCGAACCGGAAAAAGTAATAAAATCAGGGTCGGGATTATTTTCGAAATAATGAGTTAACTCCTGTACTACCAAATCATAAGGAATATATTCATCTCTAACGATAGTTAAATTAGTTGTTTTACCTACTTCGCAATAAACACAGTTCAGTGTACAAACTTTTTTGGGTACCAAATCAACTCCCAAAGATATACCTAAACGCCTTGAGGGTACCGGACCAAACAAATATTTATACATTTTTATCTCAATAATATTTATGACTAATGATCCAAAGCTTTTCACGCGTAGATTTATCATAAGATATATCTGCCGATTTTACCGATTTATCATTCATGAAATATTCACCGCTTACGCCTGTCACTTCTTGCGAATCGGCCAAATACAAAATACGTTTAGCTCCTTCATCGACTGAACTTCCAATAGCTCCCCATCCGGCTTTCAACAATTTTGTATTTATTACCCCCGGATGCATTGTATTTACAGTAATATTATCATTCATTAACAGGTCACTTAATTCGTAAGTGAACAAAATGTTGCATAACTTAGTTAAAGAATATGCATTATCGCCCGAATAGAATTTTTCGGCATTCAGGTTTTCAAAATCAATACTATTGGCGTGGATCATTGAACTGACATTGATAATTCTAGCTTCCTGTGATTTTTTCAACAGATCCAGTAATTTCAATGTTAAATTAAATCCGGCAAGATGATTTACCATAAAATTTTTCTCCAATCCGTTTGGCAGAATAATTTTCTCTCTCTCATATATTCCGGCATTATTCACCAAAATATCGATATGTGAAAATTGTTTATGGATTTCATCGGATAGTTTCTTTATTTCTCTAAAAGAAGAAAAATCAGAATTGAAATAATACACGTTTTTGTTTTGTGTCTGTTTTATTATTTCATCCCTGATTTCTCTGCCTTTTTCTATATTTTTTCCGTGCATTAACAATACTGCTCCACCTTGAGCCAGTTTGTATGCAGTCCGTTTTCCAATACCGTCGGTTGCACCTGTCAACAATATTATCTTGTTGCTAAGCATAAATAATCATGTTATTTTTTCTTATCCAAAAGTGCTTCATTTACCATTGTATTTCCACACTCAGGACACTTAAATTCCGTGCATTTTACTCCTTGCTCATGAGGAATTTTTGCACCGCATTTAGCACATTCGCAGTAGCTGTCGGATCCATATCCACGACCTCTACCACTTCCGGAATGTCCACGTCCGCCACCACTGCCTTGTCCTCTGCCTTGCCCATGACCAAAGCCTCTGCCCTGTCCATTACCTGTATTTCTTCCATTCATAACTTATGTTTTTACATTCCTACCCAGCCCTCTGCTTCCAGTTTCATGAATCTCGCTTTCTCTTCCTCTGTCATGGTTATGATATCGTAATTAAAATCCACACCCAGAGCCTTAATCGGTTCATAGATCGAATAAACCAACTGATCTGCAATTGGAATCTCCGGAAAAGGAAAAGCAAATGTTACGTTAGCCACATTGTCTTTTAATTCTACTTCTTTTATTATACCCAAATTTAATAAGGAATTTGCAATTGCAGGATGTTGTACTCCTGAAATTACATCAATGACATCGTGTTTTGTCTTCATTATCGATATATTAGAAATTAAACCCAAATATATAAACGCAAACACTATTTAGAGATAGATTAAATAAGAAATGTATTAAAAGTGATAAAATTCTATATTTAAACTGATGATGGTCAACTTTCTACCTTTAAAGGTATATTTTCCTGCTGCAGATTACAATACTGAAGATATTGAGGGTAAACAAACTTATAACAAACACGCTTACACACCTCTGTTATGTTTATCGTTATACTCCAAAAAAAAGAATGGTATATATGTAAAAGTCACTGGTGATTAATCCATCGCCAGAAGATTAACAGCCTGTAACTTTTAGAAAAAATTAAACTAATATTTTATTTTACAGAAACACTGTCGGCAATTGATTTAGCCTTCATAGCCTTTTTATAACTCCACAATGAATCAATTCTATAAGCTATTATATAGTTATCATGCGCTTTTTGATAATCTTCGATTTCCATGTAATAGTCTCCTTTTGAATCGTAAGGATTAGGAATATTTGGAGAGATTTCAATATACTTATCAAATGCAACCTCCGCTTTATCATATTGCTCAAGGTTCATATAAGCATAACCAAGCATATTATACAGGTAATCGGTTCTTTCTGCTATTTCTATAGCACTATTTATTGTAGAAACCATTCCTTCGTAATCTTCGATACACCTTTGAAATCTGGCCAGGTGAAGATATGCTTCTACATCTTTTTTATATAATTCAACCAGCTTATTTCCAATATCCGTGAGGTCTGCTTTATTATTCTCCAATAATCTTCCAATTGCATCTTTTAGGAGTAATTCTCCTTTGCTTAACTCTGCCGTACAATTCTCTGCATTTTTAGCGTATTCAACAAATTTACTCTCATTATCAAAAAAAAGATTTAATGTAGCAAGTCGGTAATTTGCCATAAAAAAATCAGGATCTTCTTTTAGGGCTTCTGTCATTAATCTTTGAGCTTCATTCATATAAACACCTCTAAAGGCTTCCATAGCTTCGTCATAAAGCTGGCTGGCTGTTTCCGAACTTGTAGTTATGGACATCTTCTTTTTATTAAGATTGTTACATGCAACCACTCCCATTGCAATGACAACGATAAAAATGATTAGTTTTTTCATGACTATGAGCTTAATTCAACTTATTCATTTCCAATACACTAGTAAAGATAACTCATAAATAACTCTAAATCAAGATTTTGCCCTATATATAACACTGTATAAAACAACTTTTTTGCGATGGTTGTAGTATAGTTAAAATGTAGTAGAGGTAATCGAAAATGAACTTTTAGATATGCTTATCAGGCTATTCCGTGATTGCCTCCGAAATAATCCATGCCCCGGTCCAGGCATTTTGAAAGTTGAATCCTCCGGTAACGGCGTCAATATCCAAAACTTCACCTGCCATGTATAAATCTTTATGCACTTTACTCTCGAAACGTTTGAAGTTAATTTCTTTGAGGTTTACACCTCCGGCAGTTACAAATTCTTCTTTAAACTTAAATCTTCCATTAACAAGAAACTCTCCCTGCGTGAGTTCTGATGCCAGATTATTTATTTGCTTTTTACTCAGATCAGCCCAGTTTTTTTGTTCACTGATATCTGATGCTGAAACCAAATTTTTCCATAGACGGTTTGGGATATCGAAACTATTGGAATTTATTACTTTTTTCTTCGGATTTGAATCTCTTAAATTTTGAAGCTCTTCCCAAACCGAATCGTAATCATGACTAAAAAGCCAATTGACCTTAATTTTGAACTGATATGATTTTTCGAACATCGCCCTTGCTCCAAACGAGGAAAGTTTGAGGATAGAAGGGCCACTCATCCCCCAGTGCGTAATCAATAGAGGTCCGCTCTGTTCGGGAATTTTAGATTCCAACATACTAACGGTTGTATTTTCAACAACAAGCCCCATTAGTTCGTCAATCCTCTTGTCTTTTATCTTAAATGTAAATAATGAAGGAACCGGTTTCACAATATTATGGCCAATACCTTCAAGTAAACTCCAGATTTCTTTGTTCGATCCAGTTGTGATAACAAGTTTTTCACAACTGTAACTCTTTTTTTCACTTTTTACTTCAAACATATCCTTTTTATCAAAGGCTACTATATTTTGATTTGTAAAAACATCAATCTTATATTTTTTGGCTTCTTTGATAAAGAGATCAATTATTGTTTGCGAATCATCGCTTTCGGGAAAAATACTTCCGTCATCTGTCACATAAAATTTCACGTCTCTACTTTCGAACCACTCCAAAATATCGCCTGAAGCAAAGCGGTGAAAAGGCCCCAGAAGTTCTTTGTTTCCTCTTGGATAATATTTTGTTAACTCTTTAGGATCGTAACAGGCATGAGTAAAGTTGCATCGTCCCCCTCCGGAAATTTTTACTTTAGCTAAGACCTTGGATGATTTTTCGAGGATACAAATGCGTTTCCCCGGATTTTTTTCAGCAATATTAATAGCTGAGAAAAAACCGGCTGCACCACCACCAACTACAATTATATCGTACTTCATATAATTCGATTATTGTAAATTGTATATAGAAAACGTCCTGATCAGTTTACTTTAAAAGTTTCAATATGTTGTCCTACACTACCCGCCTTATCACCGGCAAGAATTAATAAAACATAGCTTCCAGCAGGTGTTCCTTCCGGTATTTCAATTTTTTCAGAGAACACAACATCAATTTCTTCATCCTGCGGAACTTCGTAGTCAAAAATATTGTACTGATAATTATCGTCAGCGGCTCTTACAATATACCTGAGTATAGACAAGCCCTTTTCAGCACTTACTTCACCTTCCAATTGAAATGAGCCTCCTGCATTCACCTGAAACATGCTAAAATCAGGATTTGTAACAACAAATGAAGGCATATCTTCCCTTTCAACAATAAAACTAGCCATCTTAAATTCAGCGGCATTTCCTTCTTCATCAGTTGCATAAACCACACAGTGATATGGACCCGCCTTAGCTTCCGCATCAACTTCTTTCATGAAAGTTACAATTTCTTCGGTTCCATTTACGCTACCACTTTTTGTAAAACCCCAATCGACCAGATTAATCGCCTTTTTATTTAATTCAACAGGCAAAATATGATTATGGCCATCTCCTGCAAAATGCACATCAAATTGATAGGAAGCTAATTCTTGATTATCTGTAAACTTAGCAGAAAATTTTATATTCGATTCTGGGAGGAATCCAATCCGATTTTCATCATTTGCATCAGTAACTTTCAATTCTTTAATTACGGGAGACTCAGTATCATTTCCAATGCTCTTTGAGCACGAACTGAACAGTAATACAGACAATATTGTTGAATAGAATATTTTCATTAATTGATGTTTGAAAATGATTAAATGTCTATCTCTGACAATTGAGAAAAAGCAATCTTATTTTGCTCTCCGCTTTCCATATTTTTAATTGTAATTTCACCGGAATTCATTTCTTCTTCCCCTACTAACGCAACATATGGGATACCTTTTTTATTGGCATAGTTCATTTGTTTTTTCATTTTAGAAGAATCGGGATACAATTCAGCGTTTATCCCGTTTTCGCGAAGCTTTTTAACTGCTTTCAAACAATAAACAGCTTCTTTTTCTCCGAAGTTAACAAACATCACATGAACACCTTCACTTTGGGTATCAGGAAAAAGGCCTAATTCCTCGAGAACTAAATAAATTCTATCCAATCCAAAAGAAATACCAACACCTGAAATCCCTTTCAATCCAAAAATTCCGGTAAGGTCATCATATCTTCCTCCTCCGCCTATAGATCCCATCTTTACACCGTGGGCTTCCACCTCATAAATTGCACCGGTATAATAATTAAGGCCTCTTGCTAGAGTAACATCTAAGACCAGGTCTGCAGTTTTTAATCCGATTTCTTCTACAGTTGAAATTACAGTTTTTAACTCCTCTACTCCTTTTATCCCTATCTCTGAATCAGATAAAAGACCGGATAACTTTTCCAGCTTTTCACTGTTCGATCCTTTAAGCTCGAACAATGGCTGAATTTTAGCAATAGCTTCATCAGAAATACCTTTATCTCGCATTTCCTGCTTCACTTTATCTTCACCTATTTTATCAAGCTTATCCAAAGCAACAGTCATATCGATCAACTGCTCACTGATATCGGCAACATCGGCAACTCCGGCTAAAATTTTTCTGTTATTAAGTTTAATCCCAACATCTTTTAAGCCCAGCTTGTAAAAAACCTCATCATAAAGCTGTACAAATTCAACCTCCTGTAAAAGGGAATTACTTCCTACTACATCCGCATCGCACTGATAAAACTCACGAAAACGTCCTTTTTGCGGCCTGTCGGCACGCCAAACCGGCTGTATCTGATATCTCTTAAAAGGAAATGTAATATCATTATTGTGCTGAACCACATATCTGGCAAAAGGAACTGTAAGGTCGTAGCGAAGTGCTTTCTCAGAAATTGAAGACGTAAGTTTTGTTGAACTTTTCTCATTCAACAATTGTTGATCAGCCTTTTTCAAATAATCTCCTGAATTCAAAATCTTAAAAATCAACCTATCTCCTTCTTCCCCATATTTCCCCATTAAAGTCGATAAATTTTCAAATGAAGGTGTTTCAATTTGTGAAAACCCAAACTTCTTAAATGTATCTTTAATAGTTGAAAACAAATAATTTCTCTTTGCCATTTCAACGGGAGAAAAATCTCTTGTACCCTTTGGAATACCAGGTTTTTGTGCCATTTATTTTTTTATATTTCTAATTATTCAATATTATTTTACAACAATTTCACCCTTACATATAAAATACAAAACTATATATTCTGTTTTGTCCCGTATAAATCGTGAATAAAATGTTGGAATTTTTTTATAATAATCTTTCTTCTAATCTTCAATGTTGGAGTGAGTTCACCTTTCTCCATACTAAACTCTTTTGGTAAAAGTTTAATCTTTTTAATTTTTTCAAAATTAGCTAATTCTTTCTGTAATTCAGTAACTTTCTCATCATAGAACTCTTTAATTTTTGGTATTGAGATCAAATCCTCCATATCCTTAAACTTAATCTCCAGAGAATGAGCATACTCCTTTAAAGCAGCGAAATTAGGCACTACAAAAGCTGTTACAAAAGGTCTTTCATCACCAATTACCATTGCCTGTTCTATAAAATTATCATCGGTCAGCATAGCTTCAATCGGTTGCGGAGCAACATATTTTCCTCCTGCTGTTTTCATCAGATCTTTTAATCTGTCTGTTATCACCAAGCTACCATCAGGATTTAACTGACCGGCGTCACCGGTTTTGAACCAGCCGTCTTCAAAAACTTCAGCCGTAGCTTCAGGCTTATTATAATAACCTTTCATCACTGTTGGACCTTTTACCAGAATCTCATTTTCTTTTCCTATTTTAAGTTCCAACTCAGGCATTAAGGTTCCTGTTGTTCCTAATTTGTAGCGATTTTCCGGAAAGGCAGTAACAGAAGCTGTAGTTTCGGTTAAGCCATAACCTATAGTAACCGGTATACCAACAGCTCTCATAAAAGCCTGAATTTCGGCAGACAACGGAGCTCCTGCCGTTGGACTCATGATAAGGTTCCCTCCTAAAACATTGCGAAGTTTTTTCAGAACAAGTTTATCTGCCAACCTCTTCCTTATTTTTAAACGTCTGGAAATTCTCTTCCCGTTATTCTCAAGATCATAATATGCTCTACCCTGCTTAACAGACCACGCAAAAATTTTCTTCTTGGATTTTGAAGCATTATCAATGCCATTTTGAATAGCATTATAAACCTTTTCATACACCCGTGGAACCGTACAAAACAAAGTTGGTTTTACTTCTCCCAATGTTTCTATAATCAATTTTGGATTATCCAAAAAAGAAACTTTCACTCCCCTATGTATACAGTACAGAGTCCAGGTACGTTCAAAAACATGGCTCAAAGGCAGGAAACACAAAGAGTGGTCCTCTTCTGAAATGTTTGTAAGTCGTGCATCGTGAATTCTAAATGCAGAAACCAGATTATTATGGGTAAGCATTACCCCCTTTGGCTCTCCGGTAGTTCCTGATGTATAAATTAAAGTAGCTAAATCATCCAATTCTACTTCAGAAAACCTTTTATCAAATTCTGTTATCAGATAATCTTCATCTTCTATATCTGTAAAAGAATTAAAGTATATTGTTGATGGATTCCTCAGTTCTAAATTATCATTAAAAACTATGACTTGTTTTAAATTACTTTCATTGGAATCCAAAACCTCAAGAGCTTTTCCGTATTGCTCTTCATCACCTACAAACATCAGTTTAATGTTTGCATCATTTAATATATAATTCGCCTGTTTTGCAGTATTTGTAGCATAAATAGGTACCGTAACAGCCCCTATACTCATTATTGCAATATCTGTAAGCACCCACTCCATAGAGTTTTGAGCAAAAATTGCAATTTTTTCATCTTTCTCTACCCCTTTTTTCAGAAGTGCATAAGCAATATGCTTAATTCTTTTCTCAATATTATTCCAGGTAAATTCTCCCCAGTCCCCACTTTTTTTATCCTTAATACTAAAACCAATTCTTTCTGACCGTTTTCTTAAACTTTCAAAAATAGTACTTGTTGCCTGATTATTCATAACCTACCTCCCCTTTACATTAAACCCTTAAAGCCTTTGCATAAATTTCTTCATACAAAGGTACTATTTCATCGATATCAAATATCATCGACCTATTATATGCATTTTGTTTAAACTGATTTAGTCTCTCCTTATCATTTAATAAATATTCTCCCAATTGCGCCATCCTGTCAACATCTCCCACATCGCATGTAAAACCTGAAAAGCCATCTAAATTAACCTCCGGAAGTCCTCCTGTATTTGAAGATATTACGGGTGTTTTAGCAGCCATAGCCTCCAATGCCGACAAACCAAAACTCTCTTTTTCAGACGGTAATAAAAATAGATCAGAAAGGCATAAAATTTTACTTACATCATTACTCTTTCCAATAAAACGAACATCACTTTCAATTCCCAATTCTCTACACAATAACTCTGCAGAAACTTTTTCCGGACCTTCCCCTACCATTATTAACTTTGCAGGAATCTTTTCCTGTATCTTTGCAAAGATCTTAATAATATCAGATATACGTTTTACTTTTCTAAAGTTTGATACATGCGTAATTATTTTTTCCTGATCATTTGCCAGAGCATATCTGGGACATAGTTCTTCAAGCAAATGATAGTGCTTATGATCTATGAAATTAGGTACAACATCTATTTCCCGCTCTATTCCAAAAAACTCAATAGTATCTTCTTTCAAACTTTCCGATACGCAGCTTACAACATCAGATTTATTTATACTAAATGCCACTGCCGGTTTATAAAATGGATTTTTACCAACCAGTGTTATATCAGTTCCGTGTAGTGTAGTTACAATTGCTACAGAAATATTTTCCTCTGCCAGAATCTGTTTTGCATTATATGCGGCGTATGCATGCGGTATGGCATAATGAACATGTAACAGCTCCAACCCAAAATTCTTAACAGTATCAACTATTTTGCTCGTCAAAGCAAGTTCGTATGGTTCGTACTGAAACAAAGGGTACTCCGGAACACTGACCTGATGAAAATTAACATGGGCATAGAAGAAATCTAACTTTACAGGTTGGCTATACGCAATAAAATGGACCTCATGTCCCTTACCAGCCATAGCCATGCCTAGCTCAGTAGCGACTATGCCACTACCTCCATAAGTTGGATAACAAACTATTCCTATTTTCATCTGTCTATAATTTGTTTTTTTATCGGTCACCTGCCTGACTGCGTCTTGCAGGCAGGGATGGAACTCGCAAAACAAAATTTTAACATTCCCCTGTGGGGCAAAATCGTCGAAATTTTGTCATGCTCGTTTAATAAATTAAATATTTTACTTAAACAAAGTTACTATTTCTTTACTCCATTTTTATATTTAACCGTCTCCTTTAATTTACCTTCAGATGTGAAATACTTCCATTTACCTTCTTTCTTCCCTTTTTCATACTGACCTTCTACAGTCTTATTACCTGCTTCATCATACTCTAAAAACAATCCTTCCATTTCATTATCACTGAAAGAATAAACAGATTTATCCTTTCCATTTTCGTGAAAGAACTTAGCCTCTCCTACTATCTCTCCACCTTGATAGTTATAAATTGCACATATTTTTCCATCCTGATAAAACCACTTGCTTTCTCCTTCTTTCTTACCATCTTTATAAATTTCGGAACTAGTTAATTTACGTCTGTTTGAATACATCTCCACAACACCATCCAATAATCCGTTTTTATAATTCTGTATTACTGATATTCGTCCACGTAAATATGTAATTTGTTTTCCATTAAGTTTTCCGAATAAATATTCTTCCTGTTTTACCAGTCTTCCATTAGAATCAAGTTCTATCTGAACTCCGTTTTTTATAGTATCGCTATAGGTATTAATCATTTGTATTTGTCCGCTTGGGAAAAACTGCGTTAATACCTTGCTACTATTTTTCTCCTGAGAAAATACAGATACTGTTGAAAAAACAAAAGTTACGATAAGGATTAGTCTACTTTTTTGCATGTTTAATTGATTTATAAATTACACTTTGGATATCCGTTCTAATATTTTTTTCTGCTAATTTTACGTTTGTCGAAACAGGATATGTTCTATTTGAAAGAAAAACATATACAATTTTTTCATCCGGATCGGCCCATGCCAACGTGCCTGTAAATCCACTATGTCCGAAACTCAAAAAAGATACGCAGTCACATGAAGTACCACCACCTACCAATTGAGGTTTATCGAATCCAAGTCCCCGCCTATTATCCCGACTACAATAATGACACTTTGTAAAATTATCTATTGTTTTTGGATTAAAATAACGTTTTCCACCATAATATCCTTCCTGCAAATACATTTGCATAATTACAGCAACATCATAAGCATTGGCAAACACTCCTGCATGTCCTGCTACTCCACCCATCATGGCAGCTCCGGAATCGTTAACATCTCCCCACAAAATTCTTTGTCTGAAATAGTTATCAACTTCCGAAGGTACTATTTCTTCCAATGAATATTTATTCTTGGGTTTATAAGCAATTCTTTGCATCCCCAGTGGCCTGTAAAACCATTCTTCAGCCAGTTTATCCAACGTACTTCTTTGCTTATCCTCTACTATTTTTTGAAGAAAATAATATGGCAAATCACTGTATTTATATTCCAGTGTATCACGTAATTTTGAATGCAATACTTTATAATAAATTGAATCTTTATAATCGGTCCTCAGATATAGATTATTTGCTACTTTTAACTTGTGCTCAGAGTTATAATTCAAACTGTAATACTTTTTCTTATCTGCATGCCCGTTTTTGTCTAATGTCTCTTTGTAAAATGGTATCCATGGTTGTAATCTGGCGTAGTGAGCCATCATTTTTCTTAAAGTCAGATTAGCTTTTGATGTAGTATCTAACTCCGGCAAATATTTTTTAACAGGAACCTCCATATCTATTTTCCCCATATCTACCATCTTCATTACAATAGGGGTTGTGGCAAGTATTTTTGTCAATGAAGCAACATCATACAAATAATTATTTTTTATTTTATCCTTCTTCTTATAAGTTTTATAACCAAACGATTTGTTGTAAACTATTTTACCATTTCTGGCTACCAACACCTGAGCTCCGGGCATAATAGTATTGGATATCGCTTTATTTACTATTGAATCAATTTCATTTAATACTTCGAAACTCATACCTTCCAAATCGGGAGTTGAATAAGACAAACGGCCAATTTCACTATAACTCAGCGAAGTACCTATTTTATATTTCTCGCTAATAGAAACAGGCAGTACACCTTTTGGAGAGTTAGCCCCAAAAATTGTTGCTGCAGCATATTCCTGCGATATTTTAGTGTTTTTATATGATACCAAAATGGCATCAAAATTTTCATCTTTACCCAATTCTTTTAAACTATATGGGTTTCCAATTAAATTAAGAACGACCTTCCTGCCATCTGCCAAATCATCTATTTGATTTCTAAGCTCTTTAATTCTTTTTTTAAAGACAGCAGGATTTCTCCTGCTTGAATAAAATGGATTATCAATCGAAATAATCAGAGTAGAACTTTTATCTACCAGACTTTTTACTTTTAAAAAATTCTTACTGCTTATTCTATAGCTATTAATATTACCGTAATCATTTAGCCTTTTACTCAATTCGGAGAATTTATCTCCTCCAAAAACAACATGAGCTATTGGCGATTCAACATCCACTATAGGTAAAGTTTCATTCTTATTTTTTATCAGGGTGAATGACTCTCTGGTAACTTTCCTTATTACATCTATCGAATTTTGCGAATTCAAATCCTCAAGCAGATTATTAGTATCAACGGGCTTATAATTACCTAAATTGGCCCAATATTTTGCCATCAATATTTTCCTGACACTTTCGTCAAGTCTTTCAACAGAAATATTTCCATTGGCTATTTCTTCTTTAAACTTTTTTACTGTTTTAGAAATACCCATTGGATATAACAATACATCGTTTCCTGCTTTAAAAGCCTGAATATTTACTTCCTCGTTAGTTCCATATGTTTGTGCACCAACCATATTAAGAGCATCAGAAAGAACTAAACCTTTATAGTTCATCTCTTTCTTAAGTAAAGAGTCTATAACCTTTGAAGATAGAGAAGACGGCAGATTTAAATCCGGTTCAATTGCAGGTATCCTTAAATGAGCAACCATCACTGCAGGCAGGTTGTTTCTAATTAACTTTTCAAACGGATAAAGTTCTACATCTTTAATCCTGTCAATATCTGCATTTACATTTGGTAAAGTTTTATGGGAGTCTTTCGATGTATCACCATGTCCGGGAAAATGCTTTGCACAGGCTAAAATCCCATTATTCCTATATGCATCAAGTGATGAAACCGAAAACGAAGCAACCACTTTATTATCCTCTCCAAATGACCTGCGGCCAATTACCGGATTTTTAGGATTAATATTAACATCAGCAACCGGCGAATAACTCATATGAACCCCTAATCTTTTACATTCGTTGGCGATTACTTCAGAAACATAATAAGAATTCTCAACTTTATTGCTCGCTGCAATTACCATCTGTAAAGGTAGGCGGGGTGTATTTCTAAGTCGCATCGACACCCCCCACTCAGCATCCATAGCTATTAAAAGCGGTATTTTAGATAATGACTGATATTTATTGGTAAGTTCTACCTGTTTTAATGGATTTCCCTCAAAAAAGATCACGCCTCCAATGTGATATTTCTTAATTAAATACTCTACATTTTTTTCATTTGTATTATTACCATTAGAAAATGCATCAATAGCAAACAACTGGCCTATTTTCTCATCTATAGTCATATCGTTCATTATACTATTGACCCAAGACATTTGCACCTCACTAACATACAATGGAGAACGACTATAATCGTTTTGAGCTAAGGAACTTACCCAGCTCATTATTAATAATAAAATCGCGCTACACTTTAATCTCATTTCTACAATGTTTACTAAATATTATACCAATAACAACATGAAATGCACCTTATAAATTCATTCCCTTTAGCAGATATTAGTTATAAAAAAATTCCCTGCAAATTATTAATTCGCAGGGAATTTATGGTAATAAAATTTAATCTTTATTAAAGATTATTGGCATTTACAATTATCTCCGCAATATCCAATACTTTTATCTTTTCATTCAAGTCTTTAATTTTGATTCCATCCGTAATCATAGTATTACAAAACGGACAACCTGTAGCTATAACATCAGGTTTTACCTCTATAGCCTGTTCGGTTCTTGCCTCAAAAACTTCTTTATCGCCTTTTTCGGCCTCTTTAAACATTTGTGCACCACCTGCACCACAGCAAAGAGCATCCGACTTACAGGAATTCATCTCAACTAACTCACCTTCTAATTCTTTTAACAAATTTCGGGGAGCTTCATAAATATCATTAGCTCTGCCAAGGTAACAAGGGTCGTGAAAAGTAATTCTTTTCCCTTTGTATTCTCCTCCTTCAAGAGTTAGTTTTCCCTCATCTATAAGTTGTTGCAACAACTCAGTATGATGGATTACATCGTAATTTCCTCCTAATTTGGGATACTCGTTTTTTATAGTATTAAAACAATGCGGACAGGCGGTAACAACTTTCTTTACTTCATATGCATTCATTATTTCGATGTTTGTCATCGCTTGCATCTGAAACAAGAACTCATTTCCTGCACGTTTAGCCGGATCACCGGAACACGATTCCTCGGTTCCCAGCACAGCAAAACTTACATCTGCCTTGTTTAATATTTTCACAAAAGAACGCGTTATTTTCTTAGCCCGATCATCGTAGCTACCTGCGCATCCTACCCAAAAAAGTACTTCCGGTGTTTTCCCTTCAGCTGCCATTTCAGCCATTGTGGGAACGTATAACAAATTTTGTTTACTCATTTTTAACTTTTAAAAACTTCAATGGTAAGTTCTTTTTTAACCATACTGGTGAATTTACCTTTATATCTGGTAGATCGCACCTTATGGCTATCAATCCAATGATAGTTTCCACCTCTGGGTTTCCCCATAATAATTCCGTGATACTTAAAGCCGCATTTATTTAACCACTCTTCAGTAATCTCACGTAACTCTTCCTTACGGGAAGTAAAAAATGTAACCTCATGCCCTTCGTTATACCAATTATTAATTGTTTCCAGAGCATCCGGATAAGGATCAGCAGTCAACATTCTTTCCGGTTCTTCGTTTGGTATATCATCGCAAACTGTTCCGTCTATATCGATTAAATAATTCTTAATAGACTTTGGTAATACCGGACTTATATGTTTACCATCTTTAACAACATCTTGAAGTTGCTTTTCAATATCCTCCTTTTTCATTAACTGACTTATGTTGATTTGTTAATTTTACAAAATTACAAAAATACAGTCCTATCCCCGATTAAAAAGTGAAACTAAAAAAAGAACTAAAACACAATACTATAACCTGATGCTAATTTTACAGTCTACAAAAACTCAACTTTACAGCAGATTACCTTATAAATCAGAATCAGATCCTGATCGAATATAATACGTTTACTCTTCGTCTTTCCAATTTAGCCTATCTGCTATAGAATATTGCCAAGGAGCTCCGTTATTTTCAATATTTGTCATCATCATATTTAATTCAGTTGGAGCGGCCGATTGCTCTAAAACCAAATAACGACGAAGATCAACAATAATAGAAATAGGATCTATCAATACAGGACAGGCATCAGTACAAGCATTACAAGTTGTACAGGCCCAAAGTTCTTCAGGAGTTATATAGTCATTAAGTAATGACTTACCATCGTCCTCGAACTTTCCTTTTTCATCAATAATCTTTCCAACTTCCTCTAACCTATCACGAGTTTTCATCATAATATTTCGGGGAGAAAGTACTTTTCCAGTTTCGTTTGCCGGACATGCAGCAGTACACCTACCACACTCGGTACATGTATATGCATTCATTAATTGAACCCAGTTAAGGTCAAGCACATCACTTGAACCAAGTTTACCGGGCTCTTCTCCTCCTCCAGCTGGTTCTGCATATGGATCAGCATTAGGATCCATCATTAATTTAACTTCGTTAGTTACGGCCTCCAGATTATCGAGTTCTCCTTTAGGCTGAAGTTTTGCGTAAAATGTGTTCGGAAAAGCAAATAAAATATGTAAATGTTTCGACCAATACAGGTAATTCATGAAGAATAGAATTCCTGCAATATGAAACCACCACATTCCACGTTCCAGAAACACAAGTGATGTTTCACTCATTCCCCCTAACAGTGGTGCGATATATTTGCTAACTGCAAACTGGCTTGTAATGTGGTAATGATCTGCGCCCAGTTGCTGTAAATTCCAATCTGCCGCATTCATTATTAAAAATGCCGACATCAGTAAAGTTTCAATATAAAGAATATTGTTAGCATCATTAAATGCCCATCCTTTCATCTCCGGCTTATGGAAACGAGATAGCTTCAAAATATTTCTTCGAAGCCAGAATATTACAACTGAAACGATAACCAAGAGAGCTAAAAACTCGAATGAATTAATTAGGACACTGTAAAAACTTCCCATGAAAAGGAAAATTCTATGGGTCCCTAAAACTCCATCGATAATAATTTCCAGCAACTCGATATTAATTATTATAAAACCGGCATACACTATAATATGTAATATACCTGCTAATGGCTTTTTGGTCATTTTGCTCTGACCGAATGCAACCATCAATACATTTTGCCACCGTTGAGAAGAATTGTCATTCCTATCGACATCCCTTCCAAGCTTGACGTTGCGAATAAGTTTCCCCATGTTTTTTGCAAACATGTAGATACCTCCCGCCATCATCACGACAAATAAGACATTGGATAAATAGTTCATATTAGATTAGTAATAAAATTGATATATATTGGTTATTCTTATTAATGGTTAATTAATTCTACTCTGAATACAATGAGTCGGTTACCGGTTTCTCATATTCCGTATTTTTCCTTCCAAATACAGAAACATGAACATATCGCTTGGGGTTTAGCTTTAAGTCTTCCAATAAATCATGTAATTCTTTTGTTGATGCTGTTAAATTATTATAAAGCTTTTCATCTTTGATAAGTTTGGAAATTGTTCCATTTCCATTATTAACAGAATCCAGTGTCGTATTTAAACTGCTTAAAACATCATTAAAACTTTTAACTGTTGAAGCCAGTTCAACATTCGACAGAGAATCGGAAAAAGACTTTAGATCATAAGACATTTCACTTACATTTTGGAAAATAGTATCAATCGAAGCACTATTTTCCTTGAGCTTATTACTTACAGCAACAAAATTCTCAAGGTTAGTACTAAGGTTTTTTATGACCTTTCCAATATTTTCGCCATTCTCACCACCGGTTAACTTTCTAATATTAACAGATGTTGAATCAAGAGATACCATCAGGTTCTCTATCTTCGTTTTTAAGGGTTGTACTTCATCATTAAGCACTGTGGTTATACCAGGTTCAATAACCCCTCTTAAAGTATCACCTGAACTTGCTACTAATTGACCTTCTTTAATATCAATTGAAACTGACTTTGCCCCCATCAAATCGGCGCCGTAAATTTTAAACAAACTGTTTGTTGAAAATGGAAAACTGTCATCTACTTCTAATTTCACCAGCAACTCTCCCGACATATCCGGAAGAAATATTATATCGGAAACACTTCCAATTTGAAGTCCGTTAATTGTAACAGGACGCCCTTTTGTAAGACCGTCAACATTTTGATATTTTGCATAAAAAACCCGGGTCTTTTTTAAAACATTTCTGCCTTTTAAAAAGTTGTAGCCCCAGATAAATGCTGCAACTGATAATATTGCTATGATTCCTGCCTTTATTTCGCGTGATATCTTCATATTTTATTTATCCTTTTCTTATTTGGATGCTTTATAATACTATATTTAACTAATAGCTATTCACCTTTTATTGTTTTCGCTTCTTCTTTAAGTGCCTCATCTAAAGAAATTCGTTTATCTTCTTTGAATGCAACAATAAAGGCACCGTTAAATCCTTTTTCTTTCACAACTTTCTGCCTCGAAATTACTTCAAGATAGTCAGAGCTCTTATAATATACATACTTATAATATGCACCTTCCTTGTAATAAGAAACATTATCCAATCCTTTAAAATAACTGGAATTCTCTGATAGTTTGTTTTTCGAAATCATGAATTGCACCGCATACTTGATAGGCGAATCACCTTCCTCAATCATTGTAGTCTCAAAGCTGAGATCATTTCCCGCAATGGTTTGATCATCCCAATAACTTTTATATTCTTTAAATGCTTGGAAAAGAGAATTAGCAATTTTATTTTGTCCTGATTCTGACATTAATAGCTTAGCATCTTTATCGTTCGATAAGAAACCCAGCTCGGTAAGAATACTTGGCATGTAAGTTTGGGCCAGAACCCAAAAACCGGCCTGTTTAACTCCTCTATTTTTTAAAGGCGTACTGGTTTTAAAATTTTTTTGTACCAAAGAAGCGAGTATTAAACTCTTCTCTAAATATCTTTCCTGATCTAATGTCAATGCAATAATAGATTCTACGGAATTTGGATCGAAGCCCTGATAACTCATAGAGTAATCGTTTTCTAAAAAGATTACAGAGTTCTCCTTTTTGGCAACTTCAAAGTTAGCTTTGTTTTTATGCATCCCCAGAACATAGGTTTCAGATCCACTAGCATCTGTATTTTTATTCCCATTACAATGTATAGAAACAAAAAGATCTGCATCCTTTTTATTGGCAACTGTAGGACGGTCTTTTAGCTTAATAAAAACATCAGTTGTTCTTGTATAAACAACATTTACATCCTTCATGTTTTTTTCAACAAGCTTACCAAACTTTAAAGCAACGCTTAAAGCTACATCCTTCTCGTATCTCTTATATTTATTATTACCAATTGTACCGGAATCGTGCCCACCATGTCCGGCATCAACAATTATTGTGAAGTTATCACTATCCTGTGCATGGCTTATATTAATAAATAAACTAAAGGATATAATTAGTAAAGTAATTCTCCTAAATGTATTTTGCATCATTGTAATATTTAATAACCAAATATCATGTAAATAATAGTAATGTACTAATAAATAAACTAAATTTTCAGGTCAAAATTATAATATCAGAATTGTAAAACTAACAATTTGCTCTCAATTATTTCACAAAAGCTTTAACAATACTATTCAAATATGTTTAACAACTAACAAACTCTAACATATTACTTCCTTATTTACAGACATATAAGCGAGGTATTAAAAGGAATGTAAAAAGTGTTTTTATATGCTGTATTTTTAGTTAATTTTGATTTTTAGAATTTGTTGACTAGAAAGAGATAACTATAATTTTGTTAAGAAAAAAATCCAAAGCTCTATATATACTGATAATCATATCAGTAATTCACTTTTCACATATTATCGGACAGGTTGTACCTTCGAAAGATAGTACATCAGTTTCTACGGTTACTTCAGATAAAAACCTTGTTAATTCCAATTTAGTACAGGCAGAAAGCGACAGTACTCAAATCGACTCTCTGGCAAACAAACCAAAGGAATTTTTAAGCGATATTGTAAAATATACTGCAAAAGATACTATTAGAACTAAAGTAGTTAGCCAAGAAGTATATTTGTACAATGAGGCCGAAGTGAATTATGGAGATATAAACCTAAAGGCCGGAAAAATTTATATCGACTGGAGCACTAATACCGTTCATGCTACGGGTATTCCAGATTCTACAGGTACTACTGTACAAAGACCTGTTTTCACACAAGCAGGTAAAGTTTACGAAACAGATACAATAGCGTATAATTTTGATTCGGAAAAAGGATTAATTCACCATGTCAGAACTGAAGAAGGTGAAGGATATTTAACCGGTAAAAAAGTAAAAAAGGTTGAAGACGATGTAATCTATGTTAAAAACGGTTATTTCACAACCGACACAAAAGAGCATCCCGATTATTATTTGTGGGCCAATAAGATAAAGGTGGTTCCCGGTAAGGAGATAATTACCAGTTTTACACAAATGTATATTGCTGATGTACCAACTCCTCTGGTTCTCCCATTTGGGTATTTCCCAACTACCGAAAACAGAAGGTCAGGATTGGTTTTCCCTACATTTAACTTCACGGAAACTCAAGGTTACGCACTGCAAAATGGAGGTTATTACTGGGCTTTAAGCGATTATTTCGATTTAATGCTTACCGGTGATATTTATACTAACGGATCTAATGGTATAGGAATTAAATCGAACTATGCTCTCAGATACAAATTTAGAGGATCATTAAATTTTAGATTCGAAACAATAATAAGGGGAATTGAGGGACGTAGTGATTATTCAAAAGCAAATAATTACTCCATCCGATGGTCGCATTCGCAGGATCAGAAATCAAATCCTAATCTAAGATTTTCGGCAAGTGTTAATATGTCCAGTTCAAAGTATTATCGCCAGTCGTTCAATCAGATCAATAACGACAATCACCTGAACAATACTATGAACTCCTCTGTTTCTCTTGTAAAAAACTGGGATGAATTACCATTCAGGATGTCACTTACAGCATCACACTCACAAAACAACAATACAAATTCGGTAAATCTTACCTTGCCAAATATCAGGTTTGATGTTGACAGACAATTTCCTTTTGCTCCAAAAAACGGATCAAAAAAAACCTGGTACCATAACATAGGGTTATCTTATAGTATGAGGGCTGAAAACAAAATCGAAACTACAGATTCGTTAATGTTTAAACCTCAGATGTTCGATGATATGAAAAATGGTATTGAACATAATATTCCAATAAGTACCAGTTTTAAAGTACTTAAATTCTTTACCATTTCTCCTTCTGTAAGTTATAAAGAAAGGTGGTATTTAAACAGTATTCAAAAAAGTTGGGATGCGGAAAACAATTTAGAAGTTATAGATACAATTCCGGGGTTTGCCCGTACCAATGAATTTAATTTTTCTGCAGGTACAAGCACGGTAATATACGGAATGTATAATTTTGGCAAAAAGGCAAAAATTCAGGCACTGCGCCATGTTATTAAACCAAGTGTTTCATACTCCTACAGACCTGATTTCGGAGATCCTATGTGGGGAAACATAGACTACTATAAACAAGGACCTCTGGGTGAGGTAATTGAATATTCAAAATTTGAAAACGGTGTATATGGATATGCAAGAGGTGGTCTTTCCAGTTCTTTAAATATGGCTTTGAAAAACACTCTGGAAATGAAAGTGCGGTCTGACTCTACAGAGGAAGGATCAAAAAAGATAAAACTCCTCGAAAACCTAAACTTCAGTACGTCTTATAATATGGCTTCTCCTGATTATAAATGGAGCCCATTAAGAGTAACCGGGGGAACATCGTTGTTTGACCGAAATATGTCGCTAAACTTCAACTCTACTTTCGACCCTTATGCACTGGTAAAAGACGATGATGATAAATGGGTTAGAATTCCGGAGTACAATTATGACCATACAGGTGACTTATTGAGGATGACAGCAGCAGGATTTACTGTTAACTATAGATTTACCAGCAAAAAAGGTGACAAAAACACAGGCGACTCAAACAGTGGAGGTCCGAATGAAAATATAGACCCCGGAAATAAAAAACTTTCCCAAGACGAAGGTCAGGACAGAGACAGAGGCAGTAAAGATAACGACAAAGCTGTAAAAGCAATTATGGGTTATTTAGACTACGATGTACCATGGAGCTTTAATATAAACTACTCATTCAGGTATACTAATGCCAACAATAACCCAAATGTTGTAAATACTCTTAACTTCAACGGTAATGTAAAGCTTACCGAAAAATGGGATTTTGGATTTTCGTCGGGTTATGACTTTGATAAAAAAGGCCTATCATATACCAGATTTAATTTTAACAGGGATCTGGATACCTGGAATATGAAGTTTGAATGGGTGCCATTCGGCCCACGTTCTACTTATTATTTCTTTATCGGTATTAAAGCTTCTATGCTTAAGGATCTGAAATATGAAAAACGAAAACTACCGGATAACCTCATGTAAACAGTTTAGCTAAATTAAATACTGAACATTATGAAAATTATCATTAATACAAATAATGCTCCGGCTCCTATTGGCCCCTATAATCAAGCAGTAAAGGTTGGAAATATGTTGTACACTTCCGGACAAATTGCGATAGATCCTGTAAGCGGAAAGTTAAAAAACTCCGATATTATTGAAGAAACTAACCTTGTTATGGCAAATATTGCGGCAATTTTAGAAGAAGCCGGAATGAATTTTTCTAATGTTGTAAAGTGCACTATTTTCATAAAGAACATGGATCAGTTTTCTGAAATTAATGAGGTTTATGGCAATTATTTTTCAGAAAATGCCCCGGCCAGAGAAACCGTTGAAGTGGCCAGACTTCCAAAAGATGTCAATATTGAAATATCTGTTATTGCTGCAGAATAAAGCAATAATTTCATAAATAATTTAAACGATGGACTAATACAGTTGTTCATCGTTTTTTTTATTAAATCTGTCTGTATTTATATCAATTACAAAGCTTTTTATTCGTAAATTTGAGTAAATAATATTAAAAATCAAGGTCATGAGAACAGATTCAATAATAAAAGATATCATGACTACACAGTTGATTACAATTCAAGAAACTGATAGTCTTGAACATGCACGCAAAGTATTTGAACATAACAAAATACGCCATATTATTGTTTTAAATAAAACAAAACTGGTTGGTATATTAAGTAATCACGATCTACTTCGCGTAAGCTTTGGAGATACCTATGGAGACGATCAGGTCAATATGGATGATGCCATTGTAAATATGCTAACGGTAAAAGACGTTATGCGCCACGATCCGATTACAGTTTCTACTAATACAACTATTGAAGATGCTATTTACATTCTGCTAAATCGTAGATTTCACTCTCTTCCCGTCGTTGACGATGAGCATTTAGTTGGTATTGTAACAACAACAGACTTCTTACGTTTACTTGTTAAATAAACATAACGCAAAAAAAAAAGGGTTTTTCTCGAATATCTAGAAAAGCCCTTTTTTTTATTCTTTAGATTAGCTCGTTATTTTTCAAATTCATTGAGTGTTTTTTCTATTATTGAAATACATTCGAGAATTTGAACTTCGGTCATAACTAATGGAGGGGCAAAACGGATAATATTTCCATGGGTAGGTTTTGCCAGGAGGCCATTATCTTTTAACCTGATACATATATCCCAGGCAGTTGAACTATCCTCACTATCATTTATAACTATAGCATTTAACAAGCCTTTTCCTCTTACAAGCTTTACCAGCAATGAATTCTCAATCACTTTATTCATTTCACTTCTAAACAACTCACCTAAACGCATCGCATTGTCAACAAGGTTTTCATCGACAACAACTTTTAGAGCCTCCATTGCTACCATGTTAGCCAGTGGATTACCTCCAAACGTAGAGCCGTGAACACCGGGTGTCATCACACTCATTACATCATTGTCTGCAAGCACAGCCGACACAGGCATTACACCTCCCGAAATTGCTTTTCCAAGTATCAAAACATCCGGTTTTATTTCGCTGTAATCTACAGCCAGCATTTTACCCGTACGGGCAATACCAGTTTGAACTTCATCAGCCACAAACAGTACATTCTTTGATTTACACAAGTCAAATGCCTCCTTAATATAAGTATCACCAGGTACAAACACTCCTGCTTCACCCTGAATAGGTTCTACTATAAATGCTGCAACATTTTCATCTTTCAAAGCTTCTTTTAAAACTGATATATTATTATACTCGATAGATATCAATCCCGGTGTAAAAGGTCCAAACCCGCTTGTTGCCACAGGATCATTAGAAGCAGATACAATGGTCACAGTACGTCCGTGAAAATTATTTTGGCATACAATAATTTTAGCCATATTTTCGGGGATGCCTTTTTTTTCATATCCCCACTTTCGTGAAATTTTTATCGCAGTTTCAACAGCTTCTGCCCCGGTATTCATGGGCAGTATTTTATCAAAACCAAAATACTCTGTTACAAATTTTTCGTATACACCTAATGTATCATTATAAAAAGCTCTGGAAGTAAGTGTTAAAGTCTTTGCCTGCTCAGTAAGCTTATTAATTATTCTTGGGTGGCAGTGACCCTGGTTTACTGCCGAATATGCAGATAAAAAATCATAATACTTATTCCCTTCCACATCCCATACAAAAACACCTTCTCCTCTATTTAATACCACCGGTAAGGGATGATAATTGTGAGCTCCGTGTTTATACTCTAAGGCGATTGCCTGTTCTGAAGTTAAATTTTTCGTTATATCGTTCATGGTTCTTGAACATTTTGATTATCAGAAATTCGATTCCTGCTATGGGGAGAAATCACCCTGGTTATTGAATGCAAAATACTAACATAATTGCACAATATAAAGCTCTAAGCTTATTTATTATATTCAAAAATTCAGCCACATTATCCCGCCACTCATTATCGCTTTATTTTCAACAAGTTACGATATTTTAATTATCTTTGCATAGAAGATTCATAGTCATAGCATTAAAGTTATTACAGAGTAAAGGTTTGTTGTTTTAGCCAACAAACCTTTTCTTTTTTTTCTATGAAAAAATAATAATTGTAATTTGTACACTTTGTATGTTTTTTCATATATTTGGCTTCAAATTCAAATAATTAACTACAATGAGCTTAAAAAAACAAATCTTAAAGACTAAAAACGTTTGCAAAGTGACATTTTCACTTTCCAAGGACGAAGTAAACAACGCTGCTACTGTAAATCTGGTCGGAGAATTCAACGAATGGAATGAAAGTAAAACTCCGCTTAAAAAATTTAAAAACGGAAACTTTAAGGTAACCGTAGATTTAGAAAAAGGAAAAAATTATCAGTTTAAATATTTGATCGATGGTGAAACATGGATTAACGATTCAAGTGCTGATTCGTATATACATAATGATTTTTCCGGTGAAAATTCAGTAGTGATTACTGAATAAGTGAATTACATTGGCAAAAATCTAAAAAAAGGCTGTTGACATTACTCAACAGCCTTTTTTATATTAAC
>JBDLJM010000031.1 GCA_039714315.1 Bacteroidota bacterium
TAAATCGCGGACATGATTTTGCTTCTTCAAAGGATGCGATAAAGCGTGCTGCAGGAAGAGGCTTCGACGTTGGTGGCCACATGTTGTTTGGACTTCCCGGTGAAAGCAGAGAAGAAATGCTGAATCAGGTATTTGAAATTAATAAACTCCCCCTCAATACCATCAAATTTCATCAACTTCAGATAGTTAAGCGAACAGTGATGGCAAAGCAATACATGGAAAACCCTGAAATGTTCGATTTATTTACCAGAGACGAATACATTGATTTTGTTATCGACTTTATTGAACGATTACGCCCCGACATAACAATACAACGACTTACAAGTGAGGCACCTCCCAGTATTAAGATTGCACCTAATTGGGGGAACTTAAGAATAGGTGCTATACAGCAACTTATTGAAGACAGAATGGAGGAAAGAGATACATGGCAGGGAAGGCTTTATTAACCAACAGTTTAATTGTTGACATAACTATCAATAATTAAACTTTCCCCGAATATCTTTTTTAGATGATTTTGGTTTAGAAAAATTTAAAGTGTAGCCAACTACAAGTGCTAATCCATTGATACTTGTTTCGGAAGAATTGTCTACAGTCCCCAAAAGGTAATTATCGGGATCGGGATCAGATAAATTCACCAGTTGAGAATGTGCGCTTCTGAATGAAAATCTATAACTAAGTCCAAAAATAATATTATTACTATTTGGGGTAATGTAATCGAAACCAAGTGTTACACTATACAGATTCCAATAACTAATTGTAGGAACCCAGTTCTCAGTTCTGCTTAATTTATTCGTGTCAAATACGTTTCTGTCTACTTTAATCCCACTTAATAAAACCCAGTTTTCTGTAACCTCACGTTCATAACCTATAGCGAAGTTAAAGATCCTTTTGGAAGCATACATGACCTTATTTTTATTCGGATATATCGGTTTTTCAACATTCGATGCTACTATTGCTTCATCATCGAATCCGGTTATTGAATAAGGCGATACCTGTGAAAACAAATTCATTCTGCCATTAACAATTCCTCCTAAAAATAAAAATTGCACACCGGCATCTAATTCCCATGGATTTTTGAACCAACTGTTGGTCCAGTCATTATAAACATCATAATAATGTAATCTGCTTCCGGGCAGGTTTACACTTTCTTGCCTTTGAATTGATGCTCCATCAAATAATAAAGTAGGAATTCCGGTAGTGGTAACAGTAGCTCCCCAACTTACATATTCATCTTCATATGCAACTCCAATTTTAAAAATCATCCCCAGTTGATTGAATTTAACTCTCCTGTTAAATCGGGTATTAGCAACTAAATCATCATTACTGTCAAAAACATTATTCTCAATATTTGAAAAACTGGTTTCCGATCTGTAAGCAAAAAACAGAGATAATCCTGCTGACCATTTTTCACTCATCAGAAAACCTGCACCTATTCCAAACCATGTTTCATTAATTTCATCAAAATATTCATACTTACTGTAATACTTCTCATCACCTTCAAACTGAGAGTACAAATCCAACTCTTCATAGTACGATTCTCTAAAATTTAATTTAGACTGCTGCTTATTAAAAATGGCATAAGTAAAAGTAATATCCGGAAGCCTCCTAAATTTTGCTATTCCGGAAATAAACTGTGGCACAAAGCTGAAATAAGGGTAATACATATTAACACCATCTCCACCACCGTTCTTTATATAGCTCGTATATAAAGTAGCAATATTTGCAGATAAACCGATATTAGAATGTTCCATAAATCCCAAAGCCCCGGGATTGTAATATATCGCACTATTATCACGAACCGAAGCAGTAACGGCACTACCCACAAGAGTAGATCTTGATCCAAATTCTGTAGTCCAAAGATTATCCTGCTGAGCATTTATATCCCCGACAAAACCAAGAACAATGATAATCAATGATATATGAATTCGTTTTTTCAAAATTACTATAATATTGAGTTCATTTCAGTTAAAACAAATTTAGCATATTTGTAGCAATATATTATATTCGATTATGGACAACCTTTATACATACATCCAACTTGGCATAGATCATATACTCAATACAAAGGGATATGATCATATTCTATTTATCATAGCATTGACAGTACTTTATTCTCTTAAGGAATGGAAGACTCTCTTAATACTGGTAACAGCTTTTACAATCGGGCATTCCCTGACTCTTGCACTTTCGGTACTGAACATTGTTAGTATTAACAGTAATAGAATTGAGTTTTTAATTGTTTTAAGTATTGCTGCAACAGCTATTATGAATATAATTAGGGCTGGAAAAACTCCAAGTCATAACGGTTTAAAAGCTTATTACGTTCTTGCTCTCTTTTTTGGCTTCATACACGGAATGGGATTTGCGAACTATTTGCGCGCCATTTTAGGGAAGTCAGGCGAAATTATCACTCCACTCCTTGGATTTAATATTGGATTAGAGATAGGACAACTTATTATTGTTGCAGTATTACTGATAATAACCCTGCTACTTGATATTTTATTCAAGGTAAGAAAGCAAAATTTTATAGTTATTGCTTCTTCCATTATATTAGGAATAACCATTCCAATGCTTCTGGAGCACGAATGGAAAACATTTTTTTAAAAAAGAAAATGTCGCTCTCCGTACAGAAAGCGACATTTTTTTTTAATAATTCCTAATATTAAAGATCAAACTTAATACCCTGTGCTAAAGGAGTATCAAGTCCATAATTAATAGTATTTGTCTGACGTCTCATATAAAGCTTCCAGGCATCTGACCCGGATTCTCTTCCTCCTCCGGTTTCTTTTTCACCACCAAAAGCTCCACCAATTTCAGCACCTGAAGTTCCTACATTTACATTGGCAATTCCACAATCTGACCCTTGCTGAGACAAGAATAATTCCGCTTCGCGCAAGTTTGTAGTCATTATTGCTGAAGAAAGGCCCTGAACAACTCCATTCTGTAATTCAATTGCTTCTGTTAAAGTTTTATACTTCATAATATAAAGTAGAGGAGCAAAAGTTTCATTCTGAACAATATCATAGTGGTTTTCAACTTCTGCAATCGAAGGAGCAACATAACAACCCGACTCCATTCCTTCTCCGGAAAGCTTTTTACCTTCCACAAGCATTTTACCTCCTTCGCTCTTTGCCTGCTCTACCGCGTTTAAGTATGTATCTACAGCTAAAGTATCAATTAATGGTCCCATGTGATTATTTTCATCCAAAGGATCACCAATTCTAATATTTGAATAAATGCTCTTTAATTTTTCAGTAACCTTTTCAAATATACTCTCGTGAATAATTAATCGTCTTGTTGAAGTACATCTCTGCCCCGCAGTTCCGATTGCACCAAAAACTGCAGTTTTTAATGACAATTCAAGATCTGCATCAGGAGTTATAATTATTGCATTATTCCCTCCAAGCTCAAGAAGTGATTTTCCAAACCTTGCGGCTACTGCCTGACCTACAATACGTCCCATTCTAATTGATCCAGTTGCCGAAATAAGAGGAATTCTTTTATCGGACGTCATCAACTCGCCGATCTTATAATCACCGGTAACCAAGTTTGTTACTGCACTTGGATAATTATTTTCTTCCAGAACCTCAGCCAGAATTTTTTGAGATGCAACTCCACATAAAGGTGCTTTTTCTGATGGCTTCCAAATTATAGTATCACCTGCAACAAGTGCAATTGCTGCATTCCATGCCCAAACAGCCGTTGGAAAATTGAATGCAGAAATAATACCAACTACTCCTAGTGGGTGATATTGATCGTACATTCTGTGCTCAGGACGTTCAGAGTGCATAGTTGAACCATACAATTGACGTGATAATCCAACAGCAAAATCACATATATCGATCATTTCCTGTACTTCGCCTAATCCTTCCTGGTACGATTTCCCCATTTCATATGAAACTAACATCCCCAGATCGTCTTTAACTTCGCGAAGTTTTAAACCTAACTGCCTGATTACTTCCCCTCTTTTTGGCGTTGGAACTTTTTTCCAAACATTAAAAGCTTCATTGGCAGAACTAACTACTTGCTCAAACTCTTCTTCAGTAGTTACCGATACATCTGCTATTACCTGATCATCTACTGGTGATTTTGACGTGATAAACTCTGCATTCACGTCAGCAATAAAATTAGTTCCTATAGCAGTTCCCTTGTTAAGGTCGCTTACTCCCAGCCTTAAAAGTGCCTCTCCTATCCTGTTATTCTTAACAGCTACATCTGTCATCTTTAAAGTTATTATGTGTTTATAATTTTAGTTTTGTGCCAGCTAATATAAAAAAAAAGAGCCCAAAAAGGGCTCTAAATATTTTATATGTGTTACAAATCTTTATCGTACTAATCTTGGATTTCCTTTTATAACCAATTTCCCTCCGAGAATAATATCTTCCGAAATACTACTGGCATCTTTTAAATCGGTATTGCGATATATTACCACATCTCTTTTTACCTTACTTAATTTTTCCAGACCTTTTAAATCACTTAAACTTTTATTAAACGAAATAATAAGATGATTTATCGACTCAAGGTTTGACAAACCATTTACTGATTCTAACTTATCATTTCGCTTTATTATCATCTTCCCGTCAATTTCCTTCAATACTTTAAGTCCATCAAGATTGGTTATGTTTGACCTATCAATAATAATATCTCCCACGAAGCTATCCTTTGGATAACATTTACCAAAAGCATCTATTTCTTCCTGACGGTAAAACCTTAAATCCCCTGTACCCATAAACACTAATTTCATGTTCTCAGGGTCGGAAGTATAAACAGAATTGTTACTTATTTCAGGATTTGAGGACATATTATACAAAGTATATAAGCCAACTGCTTCATGAAGGTTTACATTGTTCTTAACGGTTAACTCCCCTTCAAAATGAGAAATATTGGCAAATGGTCTAAAATATTCTAATTCCTTATTCCCTACTATCCTAATATATCCTGTTATCTCTTTTAATGACGAAAAAGCATTAAGGTCGTTCAATACATCGTTGTTTTCTATAGTTAAATTACGAATAGACTCTACATTCTCAAATCCATCTACATATCTTAACAATTTATTATTTCTTACAACTACATCTTTTAACTCTCCATTAAAAACACCACCGGGAATGGTTGTCAGGTTTTTGTTCCCCACTATATAGACATCTCCATTAACCAGAATACTGTCAAGTCCGACAAGGGTTTCTAATTCAGAATTATTAATAATATAAACATTACCTTTTATCTGGGAAATAGACTCTAACAGACTCAGGTCTGTAATCTGGTCAACCCCCTCAGATGCAATGATCAGATTTCCAATTGACTCCCTTAACCTGAGATGATCAACCTCTGTCTGAGTATTTAGGGTAACATTGACCACTGAATCATCTTGCGGGTAGCCCGCTAAGAGGATATTGGAAAAAAATATTGTCAGTATGTAAACCAGCTTCTTCACTTATACTTCTAATTACTAATTATTTGCCAAATATACATTATTATTTGTAAGTTTTACCTTCCTTTGCGGCGAAGTGAATTTATTACAGGCAAACTACATATCTTCATGCGAAAAAACAAAGAAAAAGCAACGACAATTTGGTTGATATTGTGTTGCTTAGATATAGTCGTTTTTAATGCCCAATTTTGATTTCCAGATACAGTAAATTCAAATTATTAAATACAATATCTCACAAATACATATACCCTGCCAAAACAAAGATAATGAATGTTTTGTAAGAATTCACTTTCATGCTGTACGAATATAATTATTTAACAAAACTTTAACATTTTCAATTCAAATATTCACCCAAAAATAATCTAAAACTACTCCACTAAGTTCTTAAAAAATGTAATAAACTAAAACACATAAAGTAACGCATAAAATCAAATTACCGGGAAGGGAGTAAAACATAGTACAATTTGCCAATAACTATGAAAGTAAGACAGGAAAGTATCGCACAGAAAGGTGCCTTGTATAATTTATATTCTCCAAAAAAAAGACTTGATCCGATTGTAGTTCTTCCGGATACGCTTTTTAACATATTTAAGAAAATAAAAAAGCACTTCCCCTGAAAAGTAAAGTGCCCTATATTATTGATTTAATAGTCTCCTTAGTTTTTTGAAAGTTGACTAATCTCTACAATTTCTTTTAAAAAAAGCACTGTTATTACGGCTAATATTATAGTTAATACAGTAATCATCACAATTAAATTATTAGGTTTATATACACAAATTAAATAAATAATATTGATTCAACAAAACATTAACATAAAACCTCCTAAAATAACACTATTCCACTCACTCTGCATCACACTGATCTACACCACAATAACGCCACGTAAAAATTTCTTAAAACTAATTTATAATAAAATTCAAATCCTAAATCATATTTATATCGTAAGATAGTATTACTTTTGCTTAAATTTAGTCTAAATTAATGATAATATGTCGCGGTCGGTTGCAGATTTAGATCTAGGTGAAACTGGATTAATTAGTGGGTTTGACTCAGAAACAGACATTCTCAAACTTCTTGAGATGGGTTGTTTACCCGGGTGTGAAATCAAATTGAAATTCATGGCCCCATTTAAAGGTCCAATGTATATTAGTGTGGCAGGAAACGAAATGGCCATAAGAAGAAGTATAGCTAAAAACATATTACTTCTTCCTAAAGAAGATGCAAAATAATGAAATATCCATATCTGCAATTTACCCCCAATAAGAAGTTAACAATAATGACTGTGTCAGCTGTTCAAACTATCAAATTACTACCAGATGAATAGGGAGAATTTTAAAATTGCTCTGGCAGGTAATCCGAACACGGGAAAAACATCCCTGTTTAATGCACTTACCGGCATGAATCAAAGGGTAGGAAACTATCCCGGCATTACTGTTGAAAAAAAAATAGGGTACTTCAAAATTGATAAAAACACCAAAGCAGAGTTGATTGACCTTCCTGGTACATACTCACTTAATCCAAGTTCCTTGGACGAAGAGGTTGTTCTAAAAGTATTAACAGACAGTAAAAAAGAAGATTACCCTGATGCGCTTGTCTTTGTAGCTGATGCAACAAATCTAAAAAGGAACCTATACTTCTTTTCTCAATTAAACGACTTGGGAATACCTACGGTTTTAGCTCTAAACATGGTTGATTTAGTAGAGAGAAAAGGTATAAAAATTGATATAGACAAACTTTCGGAAGAACTCAACTCTCCTGTAATATTTTTAAATGCCAGAAAAGGCATTGGCATAGATGATCTAAAAGAAAAACTAAGCAAACTAAAACATGTAGAAAAATCCAATGCTGTTGACTTATATAAAATTTCACCGAAGTTTATACCTCAGATCAAAGAAGCTCTTTCAGAAGACAACGACTATATTGCCTGGGTAAAAGCAGTTCAGAAAACAATACCCCAATTCTTACTTGAGGAAGAAAAAGAAGCTATTAAACTGTGCATTTCGAAATACAACATCAACGTAGAGAGACTTAAAATAAAAGAAACTATCAGCAGATATCAGTACGTAAGTAACATTCTGAAAAAGGTAGTAACGGAAAACAAAAAAGACGACATAACCTTAACAGGTAAAATCGACAAAATACTTACACATAAATTTCTTGGCTACATCATTTTCTTTTCCATTATGATGTTTCTTTTTCAGGCAATATACTCTTGGGCATCGATACCTATGGATTTTATTGATTCATCGTTTTCTAGTCTTGCGAGTTACCTGAATAAAAATTTACCATCGGGACCTATTAGTGCATTAATATCCGAAGGGGTTGTGCCGGGTATTGGTGGTATAGCTATTTTCATTCCTCAAATTGCTATCCTTTTTGCTTTTATAAGTATTATGGAAGATACAGGATACATGTCGAGAGTAGTTTTTATTATGGATAAACTAATGAGGAAGTTTGGCATGAGCGGAAAAAGCATAGTCCCCCTTATGTCGGGGATGGCATGTGCTGTTCCGGCAATAATGTCAACAAGAACCATAAATAACTGGAAAGAAAGATTAATTACAATATTTATTACACCTTTTATTACCTGCGCAGCAAGACTCCCGGTTTACTCAATTATTATAGCTCTTATTATTCCAAATGAAACTGTACTTGGCTTCTTTAATATTCAGGGGCTGGTACTGATGGCGATGTATTTAATAGGTTTTGCATCAGCACTGGTGTCTGCTTACATAGCCAACAAAATAGTCAAAATAAAAGGCCGCAGCTCATTTATAATTGAGATGCCATCATACAAGATGCCGTACTATAAGAATGTAGGATTGGATATAATAGAGAAGACCAAAGCTTTTATATTCGATGCCGGTAAAATTATTTTAACAATATCAGTAATATTATGGGTTTTGGCATCTTATGGACCGAATGACAAGATTAAAAATGCTGAAAACATCGTAAAACTGGAACATCCAAATCTAGAAGGAACAAGTCTTGATAAAAAAATCACTTCTTTCAAACTAGAGAACTCTTATATAGGTTATTTTGGTCATTTTATTGAGCCGGCAATAAAGCCGTTGGGGTACGATTGGAAAATTGGTATCGCACTAATATCATCACTTGCTGCCAGAGAAGTATTTGTTGGCACTATGGCAACAATATATTCAGTTGGAAGCTCTAATGATGGTGATGGCGTTACGGTAATGAAAAGAATGCAGAGCGAAATAAACCCTGAAACAGGAAAGGAAATGTACAGCTATGCAGTTGGATGGTCCTTACTTATATTCTATGCCTTTGCTATGCAATGTATGAGTACAATTGCCATAGTTAAACGCGAAACCAACTCCTGGAAATGGCCAATAATTCAAACTGTGTATATGACAGGACTTGCATATATATTATCTTTTATTGTTTATCAGCTATTAAAGTAATATAATGAGTATAGATATTCAAAATATAGTCATATTTGTTATTTTCATCTGTGCAGTATGGAAGCTAATCAGACACTTCTATACTACATTTGATGATGAAAAATGCCCAAGCTCGTGTGGATCATGTCCAAAACCAACAGATATAAATCAGTTTAAAATTACCTTTAAGGATATAGACGAGTAAATCTATTCTACTCATATATAATGCTAGCATAACACATTGAAAAATAATATATTGAATATGTGAAATATATGCTTCAGGACGGAAATCACTTTTTTTTGGCCTTCTTTTAGTAAAATTTACAAAAAAAAATAATCCCCAATATGCCTTTCACTAAGCTAAACACAATGGCATCAATGGGTTTAGGGTCATTTTTCAAAATAAAGAAAAGGCATTGTTTTATTCTAAAGTTTTTTACTTTTGCAGCATAATTTTAAAAACTATTATATCATGTCTGACATTGCATCAAGAGTAAAAGCAATAATTGTTGACAAATTAGGTGTTGATGAAAATGAAGTAACACCTGAAGCAAGCTTCACAAATGATTTAGGAGCAGATTCACTTGACACTGTGGAATTAATTATGGAATTCGAAAAAGAATTCGATATTCAGATCCCGGATGATCAAGCGGAAAATATAGCTACAGTAGGTCAAGCTATTTCTTATATCGAAGAAGCGAAGTAATTCGACAAACCAAAACTTAACCGGTAATTTTATGGAATTGAAACGAGTAGTAGTGACCGGAATGGGGGCATTGACTCCTATAGGTAACAATTTATCCGAGTATTGGGAAGGATTGAAAAACGGTAAAAACGGGGTTGGTCCCATTACCCACTTCGATGCTTCTAAATTCAAAACTCGTTTTGCCTGTGAGGTTAAGAACTTTGATATAACACAATTTGTAAATCGCAAAGAAGCTAGAAAAATGGATCCTTATGCCCAGTATGCTATGGTTGTAGCAGACGAGGCTGTTGCGGATTCAAAGCTTGATTTAGAAATTGTTGATAAAGATAGGGTTGGAGTAATCTGGGGATCAGGTATTGGAGGTCTAAAAACTTTCCAGGACGAAGTTACTAACTATAACAGTGGTGACGGTACTCCAAGATTCAACCCTTTCTTTATTCCAAAGATGATAGCTGATATTGCCGGAGGGCAAATCTCTATCAAATTTGGATTCAGAGGGCCTAACTTTACAACAGTTAGTGCTTGTGCTTCTTCATCAAATGCTATTATTGACGCTTACAACTATATTAGATTAGGAAAAGCTGATGTAATGGTATCAGGAGGATCTGAAGCCAGTGTTATCGATGCTGGTATGGCAGGTTTTAATGCTTTACATGCTCTTTCAACAAGAAATGATGATATAGACACTGCATCCCGACCTTTTGACAAAGGACGTGACGGGTTTGTATTGGGAGAAGGAGCCGGAGCTTTGATTCTGGAAGAGTACGAACATGCTGTAAAAAGAGGAGCTAATATTTATGCAGAAGTTGGCGGTGCAGGAATGTCTGCCGATGCTTATCATATGACTGCACCTCACCCCGAAGGTTTAGGGGCTTACAAAGTAATGGTAAACTGTCTAGACGACGCCGAAATGGCGACAGAAGATATTGATGTAATTAATGTACATGGTACTTCTACTCCACTGGGAGACGTTGCTGAGGTAAAAGCCATTCAAAAACTTTTTGGAGAACATGCTTATAGTATGAACATAAATTCAACTAAATCTATGACTGGTCACCTATTAGGTGCTGCAGGTGCAGTTGAATCAATTGCTTCAATACTTACCTTAAAAGAAAATATTGTTCCTCCTACTATAAACCATTTTGAGCTTGATGAGGATTTAGATCCTGAATTGAATTTTACTTTCAATAAAGCTCAAGAAAGAGAGGTGAACGTAATTATGAGTAATACTTTCGGCTTTGGGGGCCATAATGCAAGTATTCTTTTTAAAAAAATAAAATAATTACGTAATTAATAAACGAACAAACAGGTTTATTTTTCTTGATTAATCAAAAATATTTTGTGCAAATAATTTGATTTGTACGGTATCAAAATAATAAAATTAATTTCACATGAAATTTATCCTGAATTGGTTTAAATCCCGTCATCCAAAAGAAGACGGGATTTTTTTTTCTGATCTTAAAGATATTTTAGGCTTTAAACCAATTAATATCGAATTGTATCATACTGCCTTTACACATAGGAGCATGGCACAGTTCGATAAACAAGGTAATCCTATTAGCTACGAAAGATTAGAATTTTTGGGCGATGCTATTCTCAGCTCTGTTATTTCTTCATATTTATACGATGAAATGCCAAATAAAAATGAAGGTTACTTAACACAAATGAGATCCAAAATTGTAAGCCGAAAAACACTAAACGAAATTGGCAGACAAATAGGACTAAAAAAACTAATTAAAAGTAAAATTCCCGACAATCAATTTAGTCCTACTCTTTTGGGCGACTCTTTTGAATCGCTACTTGGTGCTATTTACTCGGATTTAGGATATGAATATGCCGAAAAATTCATATACGATAAGATGATAGAACCTTATGTGGATATCGATAATTTGGAAAATAAAATTTCGAGTTATAAGAGTTTTATTATTGAATATTGTCAAAAAGAAAAAAAGGAAGTCAACTTCATTTTAATAGAAGACAAGTCGGAAAGTAAAAATAAACTTTTTGGTATTAAGCTTGAAATTGATGGCAAGTACATCTCAAAAGGACGGGCAACATCAAAAAAGAAAGCCGAAGAACAGGCTGCCAAACGGGCTTATTACTCTATCCAGTCAAAAATTAATAAAAAAAATAATTAATTAGGAAAAATACATGTACTTTTGCCTTATTATCACCTAATTACAATATTTTTACCCTCTTAAAAAACAGCAATATAGGTATTGTTATTAAAATAATTTTACTTAAATTTGCAACCGTTTTACACAATAAGTGTACTAAGTACAATTAGTAACCGGATGGAGTTAGAAATTGAATACGATTTTTCAATAATTGGCATCAATACAGTAGTTGATGACCATCAGCTAGCTTTTTATCTGAACAAATACTTAGAAACTAATTTTATTCGTATATCTAAGGACTTAGATGTACGAGGCAAATCTAAAGAAGAAATTAGCTATTTCCCTCTTTTTTTACACGAAGATATCCAAAATATGGATACCTGGTATTTGATTAACAACAAATATGTAGCTGAAAATAATTTTTTTGAGAAAGATAAAAGCACATCACAAAATCTATTTTTTCAATCAAACCAACCTACTCAGATAGCAAGATATTTTCTACCTGAGAAAAAGGAGGTAAATTATCTGTTGCGATTAGAATATAATGATAATCGCATTGATAAAATTATAAAAAAAATAAGATCGATTCCTGTGGTTACAACTGCTTTCTCTATTGAATATAATTCTTTACGTTCTAAACAGAATTTAATCTTTTAATTATGCACAATTTAAAGAAAACCAAAATCGTTGCAACACTTGGACCAGCAACTGACAGCAAAGAAACTTTGCTTGGTATGATGAGAGCTGGTGTAAATGTTTTTCGTATCAATTTCTCTCATGCTGACTACGATGAAGTAAAATTCAGAGTAAATATGATCCGTGAACTAAACAAAGAATACGGATTTACAACTGCCCTGTTAGGTGATTTACAGGGGCCAAAACTTAGAGTAGGAGTAATTGAAGAAGGTGCTGTAGTTGAACCGGGTGACATCGTTACTTTTACTAATAAAGAATGTGTTGGAAACGCATCTCTGGCATACATGACTTACCAAAGATTTCCAAAAGATGTAAAAGTAGGTGAAAAAATCTTACTTGACGACGGTAAACTGATGATGGAAATCGTTGAAACTGATGAAGAAAGTGAAGTTAAAGCAAAAGTAATTCAAGGTGGACCATTTAAATCTAAAAAGGGTGTAAACCTTCCTAATACAGATGTTTCTTTACCCGCTTTAACAGAGAAAGACATCCAAGATGCAATCTTCGCAATGGAAATTGAAGTTGACTGGTTTGCTTTATCATTTGTAAGAAATCCTCAGGATTTATTAGATCTTCAAGCGCTGATTAAAAAACACTCTGATCACAAAATTCCAATTATTGCAAAAATAGAAAAGCCTGAAGCAGTTAGGGATATCGACAGAATTATTCCTTACACTGACGGTTTGATGGTAGCTCGTGGTGATTTAGGAGTAGAAATCCCTGCTGAGGAAGTTCCTTTAATTCAGAAAGAATTGGTACGTAAAGCTAAAGTTGCACGTAAACCTGTAATTATTGCTACTCAGATGATGGAGACTATGATAGATTCTATGACTCCAACACGTGCTGAAGTTAATGATGTTGCGAACTCTGTTCTTGATGGCGCCGATGCAGTAATGTTATCCGGAGAAACTTCTGTTGGAAAATATCCTGTTCAGGTAATAGAGCAAATGTCACGTATCATACAAAAGGTTGAATCTTGTAGTATAATTAATATCCCTGAGCACAAACCTGTTATTAGAGATGATCGTTATATTACAAACTCTGTTTGTTATAACGCTGCCCAAATGGCTCCGCAAATTGAAGCCAAGGCAATTACAACAATGACAAATTCAGGTTATACTGCCTTTCAAATTTCGTCACACAGACCAAATGCACATATCCTGACGTTTACGAATAACAAACGCATCATGACTATGTTGAACCTGCTTTGGGGAGTTCAGGCATTTTATTACAATAATTTTGTGAGTACTGATGAAACTGTTATTGAAATAAATGCAATTGCAAAAGAAAAAGGATACGTAACAAAAGGCGACATGTCCATCAACTTAACTTCTATGCCTATTCAGGAGAAAGGTATGGTTAATACAATGAGAGTATCTTCAATATAATAATATCTGATTTTCAGGTATAAAAAAAGAGAGGCCTTTAGCCTCTCTTTTTTGTTTGCTATAATTGTACTAGTTCTCTTATACTATAAATAAAGTAACACCTGAATGCTATCCGAAATTTGAAATTTGCTTTAATTTATCATAATCAAGAATTTCAAACTGCTTCCCATCAGATTCAACTATTCCTTCCATTTTAAATTCCTTTAATATTCTCGATAAACTCTCAACCGATAAAGTTGCCATTTCGGCCAATTCTTTTCTGGTAAAAGGCAATTCAAACTGTGCACTGGAAAACAATCTCTCAACCATACATAGCAAAATATCAGCAACCCTTGCATGAGCCTGTTTTTGTGTGAGAGTAATTATACGGCTATAAAGATTTTTAGATCTGATATTTACCGACTTCAGTAATTTGGCAGCAAAAGATGCATTTACTGATATGGCTCTCTTTAACCCGTCAATTTCCAATAAACAGACAGTAACATCTGAAACTGCCGAAACACTATATTGGAAATACTTGTCATTATACATAGATTCAAGACCTACAAAACCACCTCTCTCAATACACAAAACCTGTCTTCGGTCTTTGTGTTCAAGAAAAATTTTCACCATTCCTTTCTTTACAAATAACACATGTGGCGCAATTGTACCCTGCTTAATTAAAGTCTCCCCCTTTGCGTAGTGCATTTCCATATGCTCTACGGACTTAGCATGTTCTTCTCCTATTACATCACCGAGCATACAACTATCATTATGCATGCAGTCGAAACAAGGCGAGTCAATAGAAAGGTTTAGTTTACTGTCTTTGTTCTGTATCATATGTTGCAAAAATACAACTAAATCAAGTTTAGAATCAAACTAAATCAAGTGATTTATTTCATATTAAACAAATTATATTGAGCTACTTGAAGCTCATTTTCTAAGAATATTTTGTATTGGCATATACATTTGTTGTAGTCAATTAAAGGAAATTTTTTGACGGAGAGTAACCAATCGTAAATAATGTTAATTCAAATAAGTTGTAATAGATGATAAATCATTTCACTAGACTTATTATGCCGATAGTTTTTTTACTCGGTATAATGAGTTGCGAAACCCCGGAAACGAAAAATACAAAATCAGTCTCATCTGATAAAATTTTCGAAGATTGTACCGAAATGGTAGAATATACCAAGGAGTACATTACTGAGGTTTCTACAAAAGACCTCCAATCAATAATGAATGGAGATGAAGAGTATTACCTGGTCGATGTTAGAACGGGTAAAGAAAATGCAAAATCCTACATTCCGGGATCTGTATCAATTCCACGAGGCGTATTAGAATTCAGAATTGCAAACGAGGACGTTTGGGATGATGAAGGTATTTATATGCCTGAAAAAACTTCGAATATAATTATCTACTGCAAAAAAGGCGGTAGAGGAGCATTAGCCGCTCAATCGCTACAACAATTAGGTTACTCAAATGTAGTGAGCTTAAAAGGAGGTTTTGTACAGTGGAAAAAAGACTTTCCAAAAGAAATTTATGAAAATGTTATCCCAACTTCATCAGGAGCTGCTCCTGCAGTAGCAGCTGAAGAAGACTCAGGAGGATGCTAACATGTATGATATTGAATTTATGATATAAATATTGGTTACTGATTAATTCATAAATCACGCATAAACATTTACAATTAAGAATTTAACAATTCAAGTTTAATATTACCAATCACAAATAATAGAAATTATGAAAAAAATAATTTATTTATTAGCCCTTTCCTTAATCGTATTTACAGGATGTAAAAAAGAGGAAGTAGCACCTCCAGTTGAAGGTGATTCGTTTGAAACACTAACTACTTATTTAGTAAGTAATGACTTAGACATTCCCGATGTTATTAACGGATGGATTGTTGCACCACCTGCATCAGAAGATGCAAGTACATTCATTGGTACTTATGATATTCTTGATATCAGAAGCGCAGAACATTTTGCTGAAGGACATATTGAAGGAGCAACAAACACAACTTTAGGAAATATTTTATCAGCGGCACAATCTGCTTCAAAACCAATTTTGGTAGTGTGCTATACCGGACAATCAGCATCGCATGCAGTAGTTGCTCTTAAACTTAGCGGACATACTAGTGCAAAAGTTCTAAAATGGGGTATGAGTGGCTGGAATTCTAATTTCTCAGGTCCTTGGGCCGGAGCTATTGGGAACAGTGCTGATGACCACTCAGGAAACTGGATAGCTGCACCGGGATCAATAACTACTACAGGTAGCTTTGATTCTCCAAGCTTTACAACAAATGCTACAGATGGAGCAGGTATACTTAAGGAACAGGTAGACAAAATGTTATCAGGAGGATTTAAAGGAATAACAAATAATGATGTTCTATCTAATCCTGCAAATTATTTCACAAATAATTATTGGTCAAATGATGACGTATCACATTACGGACACATAACAGGCGCCTACAGACTTAATCCTCTAACTTTAGAAAATAATGAAATAAAAGGTCTTGACCCTACTAAAACTATCGTCACATACTGCTGGACAGGTCAAACTTCGTCTATGGTTACGGCTTATTTGAATGTGATTGGTTACAATGCAGTGAGTTTAAAATTTGGGACTAACGGAATGATCTATGATTCTCTTGAAAGTCACAAGTTTGTAACACCTACGACAGACCTTCCTGTAGTAACCGAATAGTTTTAGCGGCATCACACTTCGGTGTGATGCCTTTTTTTACCGAAATATAAAATTATTAACTGATGAAACGATTAATACTGATAATACTAATAGGTTTTACACCCATCCTTGGATTTTCTCAGGGATGTGAAGAACCTTCAGAAGACGGGGGAATAAAACTCTTTGGGTATATTCAACCTCAATTCGATTATAATGTTGACGAAGGAAACACCAACTCTTTTAATTTTAACAGAGCACGTTTAGGAGTTACAGGAGTTATACCTTACGATTTTTCATACTATGCAGTATTGGAGATGAGCCCTTCATTTAACGATGCAAGAACTCCATTCTTGCTCGATGCTTATGTGAGTTACAATAGGTTCAACTGGGCTAAAATGGCTTTAGGTCAGTTTAAATCTCCTTTTAGTCAGGAACTGCAAACAGCTTGTCATAAGCTTACTACCATAAACAGATCTAAATCAGTCTTAGAACTGGCTTCTCCACTCAGAGATATGGGATTCATGATATCAGGAGGTAATGATACTACGATTGTTAAGTATCAGTTAGCAGTAATGAATGGTACAGGCTTAAACACTCTTGATGATAATACCGGGAAAGATTTCGTGGGCAGAGTTGTTATACAGCCTTTGGATTTTTTACAAATAGGAGGAAGTTACAGATATGGAACCGGAGCACCACAGGAAGCAGATTTACCTGATGACACACACATGAGATATGGGTTCGAAACGCAAATAAAATTTGGAGCTTTCCTTTTACAGGGTGAATATATCTACGGAAAAGACGAAGGATCTTACACCGAAGGTGGTGGCTGTGGAGGTGAAGTAACAGTACTACAGGGAGACAAGGAAAGAAGAGGATTCTATGGAATGGCTTCCTATATGTTCGATTTCGGACTACAACCTGTTGGGAAATTCGAAATGTATGACAACGACATATCTGTTGATGATAAAGCAGAATATATAACAACTTTAGGTTTAAACTATTTCTTCAACGACTGGACAAGATTACAAATTAACTATTGTTTAATTCAGGAAAGTGCAATAGAACAAATAGATAATGACAGATTAGCAATACAAATGCAAATCAAATTCTAGTAAAGACGATGCGCGCATCGTCACACAGCAACATAAAAAAATATTGACAAATGAAAACATATAAATATTTATCAACACTAATTATTGCCTTCTTAATTTCGAGTTTGGCAATAGGACAGGATCTTATCTCTGCTAAAGAATTAGCAGGTAAAATGAACGATGACAATGTAGTTGTTATCGACACACGTAAAACCAAAGATTACAATAAAACACATATAAAAGGAGCTATACATCTTTATCAGGGAGAATTAAACAATGACACTCCTGTAAAAGGAACATTGAAAAAGCCTTCAGAGTTAGCTGCTATATTTGGGAAAAAAGGTATTTCCGAAAAAAACGAAATAGTGCTTTATTGCAACAAAGGTACAAATGCCGGTAGAGTTTATTGGGTATTAAAGTACATGGGTGCTCAAAACGTTAAGATATTAGACGGTCAGATGAAAGCGTGGAAAGCCGGAAGAAAACCTATTACAAAAACAGCTTCAACACGAAAGGCTACAACTTTTAACAAAACTCTACACAAAGAGTATTTAGCACGTATGAGCGATGTTAAAAAATCAATCAACAATGCAAGCATCGTCTTAATTGATGCACGTGATCTGGAAGAGTACAACGGAACAAAAGAAGACGATAAAGACAATTTGAGAAAAGGTCATATTCCGGGAGCTATAAGCATTCCTAAATCTAATTTGGTCGATTCGAAAAGTAAACTTAAAAGCAAAGACGCTTTGGCATCTATTTTTAATGATGCGGGTGTTACAGCTGATAAAAATGTGATCATTTACTGTAAATCAAGCTCAAGAGCCGGATTGGAATTTATGGCTCTTACATCTGTACTTGGATATAAAAATGTAAAAGTTTACGATGGTGCATTTTACGAGTGGGAATCTATTGCAGCTAACGAAGTTGTGAAGTAATTGATCTTTTTACCTCATTCCGACTAAGCGATAGCGCATGCCTGCCTGACGGTAGGCATTAGCTACGCTTGGGTCGATATGAAGACATTAAATAACTAATTATGCAAAGCAGAAGGAAATTTATAAAAATATCATCCGCAGGTGCAGGTTCAATGATGTTACCACTTTCGTTTCCGAATTTCTTTTCGGACAATGAAGAAGATGTTTCAAAATTTAAAAAAATACCTACCTACTGCGAAGTCTGCTTTTGGAAATGTGCAGGATGGGCTTACGTAGATAATAAAGGTGATATCAGGAAAATAGTAGGGAACAAATTCGACCCTCATTCAAACGGTCGTTTCTGCCCTCGTGGAACCGGAGGAGTTGGCATGTACAACGATCCCGACAGGCTTAAGCAGCCTATGATGCGAAAAACTATAAACGGCGAACAAAAATTCGTTAATGTTTCATGGAATGAAGCCTTAGACTTTATAGCGCAAAAAATGAAAGATATAAAAGCTGAACACGGAGCCGAAAGTTTAGCTTTATTCAATCACGGCTCCGGAGGTAAACATTTTGGAACACTTATCAAAGCGTTCGGATCTACAAACATTACTGCTCCATCATATGCTCAGTGTAAAGGTCCGCGTGAAGAAGCTTTCAAGGCTACTTTTGGCAAATCCGTTGGATCGCCGGAACCTGCCGATATAATCAATACCGATTGCCTGGTTCTTTTGGGAAATCATATAGGTGAAAATATGCACAACAACCTTGTGCAGGAAGTAGCAGATATTCAGGATAGAAAGGCTACGATTATTACCGTTGACCCCCGACTATCAACAATAGCTTCTCATTCGAAATATTGGCTGCCAATAAAACCATCAACAGACCTTGCTCTTTTACTGGCATGGATAAATGTTATTATCGAAAGAGGTATTTACGATAAAGATTATGTTGAGAAATATGCTACCGGTTTCGATGAACTAAAAAATCACGTAGCACAATACACTCCGGAATGGGCTGAGAAAATAACTGAAATTCCTGCTGAAAAAATCAAAAAAACAGCCTGGGAAATGGCTCAGGCAGCACCAAAAGTTATTATTCACCCCGGTAGACACGTTACATGGTATGGTGATGACACCCAACGCTTGAGAGCTATTGCTATTCTTAATGCGATACTTGGATCATACGGCCGCGAAGGAGGTTTTTACCTTCCAAACAAAGGTAAATTACCGAAAATGCCACATCCGGCGTTTCCAAAACCAAAATGGAGCTGGAAAGAAATGATGGGCGACAAATACTCACATGCACATTATTCTGTAGCAAACGCATTTATCGATGCAACGCATCCCGACAATAAAGGAGAGCACAAACTTAAAGGATGGTTCGCAGTTGGAACAAACCTCACAACAACTATCCCTGATCAGAAACGCACTTTAGAAGCAATTGACAATCTTGATCTCTTTGTTGTAGTCGACACCATGCCGGCTGAAATTTGTGGTTATGCCGATGTTATTCTTCCTGAGTGTACTTATCTGGAAAGATGTGATCACCCTAGAATATCACCTCATCGTGAAGCTAATTTTGCAGTGAGAATGCCGGCGGCAAAACCTAAATATTTAACTAAACCAGCTTCATGGATGGTTAAAAAATTAGGCAATAGGTTAGGGTTACAGGATTACTTCCCTTACGATGATTTTTCTGAAGTAATAGATTGGCAATTACGCCAAATCGGTTCTTCTTTAACAGATATGAAACAAAGGGGCGTAAAACTTCAGCCAAAATTAAACCACGATTTATTTATAAAAAATGGTGAAGATTACAAATTCAAAACTGCATCAGGCAAGATTGAACTTTATGCTCACTCACTAGAGGAAAAGGGATTTGATCCTCTCCCGGTTTATACTGAACATGAAAAACCTGCTAAAGGTTTTTACAGATTAAACTACGGTAGAGCGCCAATGCACACCTTTACCCGCACTACAAACAATCCAAATCTTACCGATTTGATGGACACAAATAATCTTTGGGTAAATTCAATTACCGCAAGAGAAAATAATCTGAAAAACGGGCAGGAAGTTTGGTTGAAAAACCAAGACGGCATTGTTTCTACTTTCTCTATTAACGTCAGAGTTACAGAACGTATCAGGCCCGACATGGTATATATGATACATGGTTTTGGACGAAACAACAAGATGCTTGAAAACTCGTACGGAAAAGGAATTTCAGATTCAGAATTAATAACAAACGTGAAGATTGATCCGGTTATGGGTGGCACAGGTATGCGTGCTAACTTCGTAACTTTCATCACCGAACAACCAAGAAAGGAGGAAGCAGCAGTATGAAATCTATATTAAAACAATCCCATTTTATAAAGATAGAATTCAATATGTCGATTCCATGTGACCATAACATAAAAATTATTAGCACATGAGATATGCAATGGCTATAGATACGCTAAAATGCGTAGGATGCAGCGACTGTGTAGTTGCTTGCCAAACAGAAAACAATGTCCCACAGGGATATTGCAGAGACTGGGTAAAAGAAACCGTAAATGGTTTATACCCATCTGTTGAGCTTGAATACAGATCCGAAAGGTGTAATCAATGCGAGAACACTCCTTGTGTAAGAACCTGCCCTACCGGAGCTAGTTTTGTTTCGGATGGTGGAATAGTTTTGGTTGATTCTGACAAATGTATAGGATGTGGTGCCTGTATAGAATCGTGTCCATACGACGCACGGTATTTTCACACTGATGGAACTGTGGATAAATGTACTTTCTGTCATCACAGAGTTAGTGAGGGCAAAGATCCGGCTTGTGTGAGTGTATGTCCTACTAAGTGCATGTATTTCGGCGATATGGATGATCCGGAAAGTGATGTATCAATAGCTCTTAAAAACAGGAGTTACAAAACATTAGCACCGGAAACCGGAACTAAACCTCAGGTATATTATTTGGTTTAATCAGATATTAGACATGAGAAGGTAAATTAAAGGTTTATCATCTGAAGTCGAGAATCTAAAGTCTAAAAAAATGAAAGAAGAAATAATAATTAGCGGACGGAATAACCATCTCATAGACCCCGTACTAAATGTTTGGCATTGGGAAATACCGGCTTATCTGTTCCTGGGAGGATTGTCGGCAGGAATACTTTTCTTTGCCGCATTCTACCATCTGCGATATCCAAACAAAGCTATCTCAGACACATTAAAAAAAGCAGTAATGTTGACTCCTATATTTTTGGTTTTGGGATTAGGAGTATTAATGCTCGATTTAAAAAACCCGCTTATGTCGTGGAGACTATACACCAGTTTTAGTATAGAGTCACCGATGAGTTGGGGCGCCTGGACTTTGATGCTGGTTGTTCCCCTATCCTTTATGTGGAGTTTTGTAATGGTAAAAGATATTTTTCCAAATGTAAAATGGCCGTTTGCCTTTATAGACACATTAGAAGAATTCCTAAAGTCTAAATGTAGAATTATGGCGTGGATATTACTAATATTCTCGATCATCCTGGGTATTTACACCGGTATTTTACTATCGGCATTTAATGCCCGTCCGTTCTGGAGTAACCCTATCTTAGGTCCTTTATTTTTAGTATCCGGTATGTCTACAGCAGCGGCTTTAATTACCTGGTTAAGTAAAGATCACGAAGAAATCAGAAAGTTTACACGTATTGATTTATGGTTGATTTCGGTAGAGATTTTTATGATAATACATGTATTTATGGGCATGCTTGCCGGAACACAGCTACAAATAGAAGGTATAGGAATGTTTTTGGGAGGAGAATACACATACATATTCTTTGGCGGTGTAATAATTTTAGGCTTATTACTCCCGGCATTATTGGAATTACTGGAGATGTATGGCAAAAAGATCCCTGCATTTATTCCTGCTATAATGATACTGATCGGAGGATTAATTTTCAGAATAGTTATGGTTGAAGCAGGGCAAGTAAGTTCCGTGATTTATTAACCCGAGTTATACCAATTAAAATTCAAAATGATCGATGTGAATCATTTTGATTTCAAATAGGTATTAGATTGTGTTGAATTAATATTTTTTATGAAAAAGCTCCCAAACAGAATATTGTTGGGAGCTTTTAATTTTTACAAAACCTTATTTATTAATTTTCATCAATAACTTCCTCTATAAGTTCAGACTCTACATTTCCTGCTTCCTTTTTACCCAAATATTCAGGTAATTCCATCCCGGCCATTTTAAACAGCTCTTCAAATGGAGGTACAGATCCAAGCATTCCCGAAAGGAACTTTGCAGATGTTGGAGAATCTCCGTTACTACCCATATTATCCCAAACAGTAATCTTGTCGATTTTAAGATTTTTAACAGCTTCCACCTGTGCTTTTACAAGCTCCGGCAACTTATCGGCGATCATAATCTTAACTGCATCATTTGGATTATTTCCTGCAGCTCTCACTATCGCTTCGAAACCTTCGGCCTGCTTACTTAAAATTTCATACTGACCTTTACCTTCGGCAGCCATTTTAGCATAAATTGCATCAGCCTCTCCCTTCGCTATAGCTCTTTTTTGCTCAGCAATAGCTTCGGCATCAATTGTAACTTTTTCCTTATCAATTTGCGCAGGCACAACAACATCAGCCTTTCTGGTGGCAAGTTCTTTATCTGCTCTCGAAATCTCAGCTTCTTCCTCAGCCTTATAAGCCTCTTCCAAAGCCTTAGCTCTTGACACCTTTTCGGCTGCAATTGCTTTTCTCTCAGCTTCCGCTTCTCTTTCTCTACGGCTTGCATCAGACACGGCAACTTTTACCTTCGATGAATTCTCCCCATCTACGGCAGTTGCATTGGCTTCGGCCACCTGTATTCTTTCTGTTTTATGAGCTTCAGCTTCACCGATCTTAGCTTGCGCTACTGCACCCGAAATTTGTACTCTTTCTTTTTGACTGGCTTCTGCTTCTCCAATTTTTGCTTCTGCTATCGATGCCGCAACCCTTATCCTTTCTTTTTGATCAGCTTCCGCTTCACCAATTTTAGCATCAGCATTAGCATCAGATACTTTTACCCTTTGCTGCTGATGAGCAATTGCCTGCCCAATTTCACCATCTCTGTTTTTCTCAGCTACAGAGTGTTTTGCATCATTTATTGCCTTTGCAGCAGCTTCTTTACCCAAAGCTTCGATATAACCGGATTCGTCATTGATATCCGTAACGTTTACGTTTATCAACTTCAAACCAATCTTCTTAAGTTCTGCTTCCACATTTGATGAAACAGCATCTAAGAATTTATCCCTGTTATTGTTGATTTCTTCAATATCCATTGTAGCAACAACAAGACGTAACTGACCAAAAATAATATCTTTTGCAAGGTTGCTGATATCGTCCTGCGACAATCCTAATAAACGCTCTGCAGCATTGTTCATTATCGAAGGTTCTGTTGAAACACCTACAGTAAATCTTGAAGGTACATCAACACGGATATTTTGCTTACTCAGTGCATTTGTAAGGTTAATTTCAATTGAGATTGGGGTAAGATCCAAAAAAGCATAATCCTGTATTACCGGCCAAATGAACGACGCACCACCATGGATACATTTTGACGACCTTGCCTGAGCATTGTCATCCTTGCCAATTTTACCGAAAACAACCATTATACTGTCCGAAGGACAACGCTTATAACGCTTAACAAGTGATACTATCAGCAAAAAGACAAATCCAATTGCTACAGCTGTCACAATTAACATCGATTCTATATTCATATTTATATTAGGTTAATTTATTTACTATCTGAAACTATTAAAATATCACTGTCATTAACATCAACAACAGTTACAATCGTTCCGGTTATAAGCTCAGCAGAGTCATTGGTAATAGCATCTAGAGTCTTCAGCCCCTGAACATCAATTTGAATTTTCCCGACTCCTTCCATTTTAGCAGGAATGGTTAAATATACAATCCCTGTTTTGTATATAGCATTTCTGATTTTCCATGTTCCATCTTCGGTAAGTTTCGACATCGAATAAACTATATACGCCATAATGAACATCATTATAAGACCACTGACAACAGATAAAACGACAGTTAAAAAATTCCCGAGATTAGAATGTATCCCTGCAATTCCTGTCCATGAAAAAACTGTAAGAAAAGCTATAAAGTTTTTAAGAGTGAGAAACTGAAATCCAACTCCTCCATCTATATCTGAATCCGTATCCAAATCATCAACATCACCGCCAATGAGAGTTAAAATAACCTGAAATATAAACACTATAGTAAAGGGAAATGCAATATACCAGTAAACACGTTCAAATAATGGCATAGAAGCATACCAATCGGAGAGTGAAAGTATCATAGTCTAAGAGTTTTTTAGTTTAATTGGGGCTACTAAAATAACAAAAAGAATCATTTATCTAAAGATTCTCATATCTTTTTTTTGGCGCTATTTCCGGC
>JBDLJM010000032.1 GCA_039714315.1 Bacteroidota bacterium
ACCAAACTTAACCGTTTGCTCAAGGATGTTCTTTACGGACATTGTTCCGTATCGAAAACTGTAATATGAATGGTTGTTTAAATACACTCTTTAGACTTTACCTCGCTGGCACTTTTGTTTTACTTCGCTGGCACTTTCACCTTCAGCAGTTGCTCAGTGATATAATTCAGCGGTTCATCGGCTAAGCCGAGACACAGTGCTCGGTGAATCTCCTTACGTCGATTTAGACTTTAGACTTTAGACTTTAGACTTTAGACTTTAGACTTTAGACTTTAGACTTTAGACTTTAGACAAAAATAAAACACAATTCCCCTGCCACAAACATTGTTGATAAGTTACAAAAACGATGGCAAAACTCAGCTATCCAGAAACTTATAGCGGTAATATTTACGCTGATAAATAAATGTTGAAAACTTTCACAACTTACTACATACTAAATACTTACAACCACAAGCTAAACCTTCAGGAAGATATTGCGAATTTAAAATATGGCATTTATTCAGTATTTTTGCAGATGTAATTTAATCGTCATCTCGACTGTAGCGTAACGCAGTGAAGCGGAATGGAGAGATTTGTTGAAGTGCACTTCACTGCGTTACGCTCCGGTCGATATGACACTTACACAATAAAATGCAGGACAGATCGATAGTACATATGGATTTAGATACATTTTTTGTATCGGTTGAGCGCTTAGACAACAGCAAGCTCTTGGGAAGACCTGTGCTTATCGGTGGGAAAAGCAACCGCGGAGTAGTAGCATCGTGCAGTTACGAAGCCCGTACTTTTGGCGTACATTCGGCAATGCCTATGAAAATGGCCCGTCAATTGTGTCCTGAAGCAATTATACTCAGGGGCGATATGGAGCGATACAGCTACTATTCTAACATGGTAACAGATATAATCAAAGAGAGTGTTCCTATTTATGAAAAAACATCAATTGACGAGTTTTATATTGATCTATCGGGGATGGAACGTTTTTTTGGCAGCTATCTGTTTGCTACAGACCTCAGAAAAAGAATAGAAAAAGAAAGCGGACTTAACATTTCCTTCGGGCACTCAATAAATAAAACCGTTTCTAAAATCGCCACAGGAGAAGCAAAACCTGCAGGACAGAAAAAGATTAACATTGGCTATGAGAAACCATTTTTAGCTCCACTCTCGGTACGTAAAATACCAATGGTAGGAAATGTTATGTTCCAAAACCTGCGCAGACTCGGAATTGACAAAATACATACTCTTCAGGTAATGCCACGCGAGATGCTTGAACGGGCATTGGGAAAGAACGGCGGTAAACTTTGGAAAAAAGCTAATGGTATAGACAATACTCCGGTAGTACAATACACCGAGCGCAAATCTATTTCGAGCGATAAAACTTTCGAAAAAGACACCTCCGATATTGATAAACTTAAGGCTACACTGATATCTATGACCGAAGGTCTGGCCTTTAAGCTGAGAAAAGAACACAAACTGTGCTCAGTTGTAACGGTAAAAATTCGCTACTCCGATTTCAATACATATACACAGCAAATAAAAATACCCTATACTTCGGCCGATCATATACTGATATCCAAAGTAAAAGAACTTTTCGATAAATTATATTCCAGAAGAGTAATGCTGCGACTGGTAGGTGTAAGACTAAGCGGTTTGGTTAGCGGAGGCTATCAAATTAATCTTTTCGACGACACCGAAGAACTGATAAACCTCTATCAGGCCATGGACAATATGAACAAACGCTTTGGAAACGGCACCGTAAAAAGAGCTGTCGGCCTGGGACTAAAACACCGCGAATTTAACTCGTTCATGCCGGAGAAGAGTTAATGTGTTTATGATTTAATGAGAAAATACAACCAGCAAACCAGTAACCAGCAACCAGTAACCAGCAACCAGTAACCAGCAACCAGTAACCAGCAACCAGTAACCAGCAACCAGTAACCAGCAACCAGCAACCAGCAACCAGCAACCAGTAACCAGCAACCAGTAACCAGTAACAAGAACATGATTTTAGATAAAATAGAAAACACACACCTTTATTCAGGTTTGAGTAAACGAATAGAAACAGCCTTAAAGTATTTGAATGAAACAAATTTCAAAGAGCTTGGCAATGGAACCTATGATGTAGTTAAGGGAGAGATATTTGCGATAGTAAATCGTTATGATACTATCCATGAGAGTGAAGAAAAGCTTGAAGCTCATAAAAAGTATATCGATGTTCAGTTTGTGTATGAAGGTAATGAGATGTTAGGGTACTTAACAAAAACAGATCAGGTAGTTTTCAGGGATTATGATGAAGAGGAAGATTATGAACTTTACAACGGAAAAAAGAATATGATTGAATTTAATCAGGGTATGTTTGCTGTTTTTTTTCCTGATGATCTTCATGCTCCGGGAATTCATATTGAAACTTCTACCAGAGTTACTAAAATAGTTGTGAAGGTTTTAATCTGACGTAGATCAGATTCTTCTGAAGGTAAATTATAAGAAGAACAAATCCCCGCATAAAACAGAGTTGTATCGGGATTTGTTCTTCTTCTTTTAAGTTCGGTATCTACTGATACAAATACCTCTTAATACTTTGCTTAGGAGTTTTAACGAAATCTTCGTCGTGAATAATGAATTTGGCAACCTTCATATAGTTTGGAAGATGGTCGTTGACTCTTATTCTGTAATTTTCAAGTTTTTCCTCCAGTTCTTCAGACGAAATTCCGCTTTCTTTCACTCTGTCGGGATCAGGGTAAACAAGAGCTACAAGTTTATTCCCTTCTGATTTAATTAGTGAAGCTCCGACAAACGATCTGTTATTTATCATAGATTCTATTTCTTCGGGGTAAATATTCTGACCTGACGGACCTAGGATCATGCTTTTACTTCTACCCTTTATAAATATGAAGCCATCTTCGTCAATTAATCCTAAATCCCCGGTGTGTAGCCATCCGTCTTCGTCAATGGCTTGCTTTGTAGCTTCTTCGTTTTTATAATAGCCAACCATCACATTTTCTCCCTTAATAAGAATCTCTCCTACTTCCTTTTCAGGGTTGTTTGAGTCTATTTTTACCTCTAAAGTATCTACAGCTTTTCCGCACGAGCCTATTTTAGCATCTTTCCATCCGGCATAAGTAATTAACGGGCCGCATTCTGTCATTCCGTATCCGATTGTAAACGGAAATCCGATTTTTTTGAAGAAGTTTTCTATCTCATCACTTAACGAAGCTCCTCCGATAACCACTTCAACAAAATTCCCGCCAAATCCTTCACTCATTCCTGCCAATACTTTTTTGCGGATGAAATGATTAATTACCGGGATCTTTAATAGTGTTTTTACCGGTTGAACTTCTACCTGGGGCATTATTTTTTTCTTGTAAATTTTCTCAATGACTAAAGGTACCGAAAGAATTAAACGCGGTTTTATTTCCTGAAATGCAGCTGTTATTATCTGCGGAGTAGGTGTTTTGGTTAAGAAAGTAATATGGCACCCTAAAGTGAATGGGAATAAAAATTCGAAAGCCAATCCGTAAGCATGAGCCAGAGGTAAGAACGACACAATTGAATCGCCTCTCTCCAGTGGCATATGGGTTCTCGCGAATCTCACATTTGCAGCTAAGCTGTTGTGCTGCAACATTACACCTTTTGAGCTTCCCGTTGTACCTGAAGTATAGTTAATTTCAGCTAATGCATCATTAGGAATTTCGGGCAAAGAAAATGTATTACTGTTAAAATCACCGCTGTATTTATTATGGCAATATTTTTCTATGGCTGCATCAACATCAGAAACAATTTGATTTCTTGATAATATAAGTTTAAAATCCTTTAATGAAAACACACCTTCCAGATGTGGCATTTCTTCCAGATCAAGAGTTTTTAAAATCGGAGCAGATGAGAAAAGAAATCTGGCATCAGAGTGATTTGTTATTTTATGAACGTCCTTTGCCAAAAAATCCGGAAGAATCGGAACTGCAACCGCTCCATAACTTACAGTAGCCAAAAAAGCCATCCCCCAACGGGCAGAATTTTTACCTATCATGGCTACTTTGTCGCCTTTTTTTATCCCTACTTCGTCAAATAAAATGTGTATTCTAGCTATTTGTTTTGCAACATCTCCAAATTTGTAATCCTCTCCGTTGTAATCAGAAAGAGCATTTTTGTCCCAGTTGGTTTTTATGCTGCTTTCTATGTACTTAATAAAGTTTTCCTCAATCATAATTATTTCTTAATTGTGGTCTAATATATGAAGTTATAAATAAATTCTCAATAGAAGGATAATAAGGTTTGATGATGATTATTATTATACTTAAGGTTTCAAGTTCTTTAAGTAGTTGGAAATCAGCGTATTAAATTGTAATTTTGTTGGTTGTTTAATTTAAATTTCTTTGTATGAAAAAGATTGGTTATTTATTATTGGGACTGTTCCTAATGTTTGGGTTAGGATGTACTAAAACAGATGATTTAGTTAAAGAAGCTGAAGTTGAAAAACAATTGAAATCTGCTGATTCTGGAACACTTCATTATAGAGATAATGAGTATGGTTTTTATTTGGATATTTATTGTGATGATACTTATGTAGAAACAATTAGTGGTGATATCGAGGTGCACTGGTTGGGGCATAGAAATAAAGGAGTAAGACAATGGTGGCAGTTTAAATGGAAAGGAACATTAATTGGTGAAAGTGGTGAGGTTTTTACAATCCATAGTACAGATAAGTTTTATTTTACAGAAGGAGCCTGGGAAGTAGATAATTTTCGCTATAATGTTGTTGGAGATATGGGTAGTCATTACATAGGTTATGGATACTTTGGTAATGATACTGGATGGGAAATAGTTATGGAAAGAGCGAACTGCCCGCCAAATAAAAAATAGTAACCTCAAGAATAAATAACCACTAAACAAAATATTTACTGAAAAAAAGCCTTAATGCAACACATTAAGGCTTTCGGTTTTTTTATATGTTTAAAGAGTTATCCTCTTAACTCCATCAATCTTGCAACATATTTTCCAATAACATCAAATTCCAGGTTTACAGTATCGCCAACCTTCATTGTGCCAAAATTTGTATGTTCCATTGTAAAAGGGATAATCGCAACATCAAAAGTATGATGTCCTGAATTAACTACCGTAAGACTTGTTCCGTTTACTGTAACAGATCCTTTTTCGATAGTAGGATTTCCCTGTTTTGGATCGTATTTAAAAGAAAAATAGAATGATCCGTCAGCTTCTTTTATGTTGGTGCAAACAGCTGTCTGATCAACATGTCCCTGAACTATGTGCCCGTCAAGTCTTTCTCCTAATTGCATTCCCCTTTCAAGGTTTACATTACTTCCAACTTTTAATTCTCCTAAACTCGATTTTTCCAGAGTTTCAAGTATGGCTGTAACTGTGTATTCGTCTTCTTTTATGTCAATAATTGTCAGGCATACTCCATTGTGGGCCAAACTTTGGTCAACTTTAAGTTCGTTTGCAAAACTGCATTTTACTGTGATGTGCAGATTTTCCTGATCTTTTTCCAGCTTCGTAACTTTAGCTACTTCCTCAATAATTCCTGTAAACATTGTTATTGTACTTTCATCTGTTAATAATTTGTTTTTTAATCGGTCGCCTACCTGACTGCGTCCTGCAGGCAGGGATGGAACTCGCTATTACAATCATCCCCCTTTGTTAGGAAAATTTCACTTATGCTCGTTTTATCTGTTTAAATGTATGTATCCGGTTAAATTTACGGTAGATGGTTCCTGATCACCTTCCGTTTTTCTGATAGTGCAAACATAATAATAAACTCCCGTAGCACAAGCTTTACCATTCAATTGATTTGTCCCGTCCCAGTTTATCTCAATTTGATTAGTTTTATATACTAAATTTCCCCAGCGGTTGTATATTTCTATATCGAATTCAATAATGTTAAAGTCGAAATCGTGATCTACGCCACTGTCCTTGTCCCATTTAGGATGATAGATGTCGTTTATCCCGTCTCCATTAGGTGTGAAAATATTTGGGAGAATAAAGTCGATACATGGAACATAACATTTAATATTGCTTCCCATAGTTTCGTTTCCTAAAGCATCTATAGCTGTTACGTAAAAACAGCCTGCGGGTATATTGTTAGCAATGACATTATATTCTGTATTGTCTTCCCCGTATAATGTTTCCAAAATTTTATATTCTCCTGTTTCAGTTAAGGAATGATATAATTTGTATCCAATTATATCTTCATTACACGTTGTATTGGGGTTGGTCCAGAATAAAGTATATATGTTTAGCCCACAATCCTTAATATCGTAGAGAGTTGGCGGACAGGTAAGGTTGTTGATGTTAGGTGTACCACATCCTATTTGTGATCTGTTGAGTAGTGGTTTAACATATCCTTCTACACTGTAAGAACCGTAAACATCAGCCTTAAAACAATATTCTTTCCCGTTTTCAAGATCTTCAACAATGTGATGATCTCCATTGGTTTTAGCTATCCTTTCAAAAATTTCGCTTTGATCTATTTCTTTATAATAAATTATAGAATCAATTCGCCAGGGAACTTCCTGCTCTATTTTTAATTGCAACTTAGTGTCGCCGGAAATTACTTTAAGGTATGGTGAAGATGCCGGATAACCTTTGCCAACTTCATTTAAGTTTCCTCCGGTGTTATTATAGAAATCTACCCTGTAGTTGTATCCGTTGGAGTAGGTGTCCATTCCTCTGTCGAGGTATACAGTATCGTTAATGTTGTTGAATTGCTCAATTTCAATAAAGTCATTGGAGTGTACTCCTTCAGATCTTAAGAGTTTATATGCGTAAGGTCCTGGATGTTGAACTTCATCAATTTCGGTAGGTTTCGACCATATAATATTAATTTCTCCCTGAATATTCTCTGAATATCCGGTTGTTTCTATATCGACATTTGTTATTACCGGTAAGCGTTTCTTCAATGTAGTACATGCATAATCAGAAGGAATACTTTCCGAGTCGTCGTATAGGATAGTTGTTATTGTGTAACAATAAAGCACACCGGTTTTAAATGGATTATTGCCGTTGTCGTCAGTATAGTTAGTTTGTTCAATATTATTAACTTCAGCTATTAGCTCATAACCTGATCCATCTGGAACACCGCTTTCACAATCATTGATTTCAAATTCTCCTGAATGTTCTTTTCTGAATATTTTATAACCCTTTGCATTGTCACAGGTAGTTTTATCCCAGCTTAAATTAAAGTTAGCTGTATTTGGGTTTTCTTCAGCGGAGAGATTTTTTACACCGGGGGCTAATATCGTTATTTCAACTATTTTCTGAGTAGATAAACCGGGTAAAGGGTCACCATCCGGTTCTAAAGGGTGATCGTCTGCTTTAAAAGTAACCTGATACGGAGATCTTCTTGCCAGATTACAGTTGGTATTCCAAATAAAGTCACCGTAAACCGGTGTAGATTTATTTATTAGCTCAGGAAATGTAGCATTGGGTTTTGGAGGATTTTGTTGAAAAGGACCACCTACAGCCGATAAAGTAACTTTATCATTATCTTCATCCGTGGCCGTAACAGTGAATTTCAATTGTTCTCCGCCAATAACGCAGAAACTTTCAGGTGTTTCTATTTCAGGAGGGTTATTGGTACATTTTAAAATGTCAATTTGCATGTCGCGCAGGATTCTGCCAATAGTTATCCATCTGCCGGTTAAAGGATCTTTTCGGTGTTCCGAAATTTCAATAGCTATATTGTATTCGCCTGCAAATAATGGGGAAGCCCAGGTGATTGTACCTTTATTATCAACCATAACCTTGTCCAGGTTATATTCAGGAGAATAGGTTGTTGTAAGTTCACGTCCATTTGCACCTCTGCAGTCAACCATTTTATAAGACAGGCTGTCTCCATCTCCGTCATAGGCCGACACATTGTGGGTAAATGGTGTATGTACACAACCAAAATCGGTAGGAGGGTTTAATAAGGTAGGAGAACTGTTTGTTCCCAAACCTGTTCCTATTTTTATTATTGACTGAATAAAGAATGGTTCATTTACTGAGTTGTGAATGTTTAATACTCCATCATTCCTGTTGGGATCCAGCATGTGTATTACGTATGTGTCATTCGCAGGGTAGGTATGGGTTTTCCTGTATATGTTTTTTTTAATATTGTTTTCTACCATAACTCCCATATGCAGACAGTTAGGTCCGGCCGGACCATTCTCTCTTTTTAGTACAGAAGTTGTGTTGTCACCCCAATTAATTGTAAGTTCACATCTGTCAGCTTCATTACCTGTTGGTGTCTGTTTGGTATAGGTAGTTATTGTAACTTCAAAAGTACGTGGCCCAATTTGTTTGTATGTAATTTCGCCTGCTCTGTTGTGGGTGGCAAAAATATTTATAGAGAAAAATAATAATGCAAAAAGATATAGTATTCGCTTCATATAATTAGGACAGTTTAATAAATTGTTTCGGTGCAAAACAAATCAAAGTGTTTTTAATACCTTTGTTCTCAAAAGTACAAAATTATATTAGAATGCTTTGAATAACTTAATCGTGATTATCGTCAAAATAATTTTTGTCTTAAAGGGGATGTTATCGAAGATGATAACTACATTGCAGGTTGTTTATAAGCTTTGTTTGCCTAAATCATTTGGAAGAAGTTTCGTGTATTTGGATGTTACTGAATTATCGGTTGTCGTAAATACGGGATGTTTCAAATAGCCTTTTAAGTGTTCAAAATGAATAAAACGGTTTTGTTCGACTAACTAAAAATTTTAGAGTAAGAGATGAACTTAATAGAAAATAATAATCCACAGAAACAATCTAATACGATTGTGTTGGCAGAGTCATTTAAGGAAGTGAATAAATGTGAGTTTCTTTCTGTTGAAGAAAAAAACTTTATCAGAGAAAAACTTGATAAAAAAGAAAATTTTATTCAGTTAAGCACTTTTGAGCAGGTGAAGGTTGTTTGTGTACCTGAGAAGAAAGAAGAAGATTATAAAACTTTGGAAGCTGTCAGGGGACTTGTTAATCAGGCTACTGAATGTCTGAATAAACGTAAGCACAGCAGTGTACAGCTTATAAACCTCAGTTTTAATAAAGAATTGGCAAAAGCTGCTGCCGAATCTATTCTGCTTAGTAATTACCAGTTCTTAAAATATTTCAAGGATAAGAAAAAGAAAAAAAACACTCTTGAAACTGTTGAGGTTGTAGGTATATTACAATCTGAATTGGATGAAGTGAAGAATGTGGCTGAGGCAACTAATATAGCAAGAACTCTGGTTAATGAACCCGTGTCTTTCCTCGATGCCGAAGAGATTTCAAATCAGATAAAAATATTAAGTAAAGATGCAAATTTCAAAGTTGATGTTCTTTGTAAGAATAAGATAGAATCTTTGAAAATGGGAGGGCTGTTGGCTGTTAATAAAGGAAGTTTCACGCCTCCAACTTTCAGTATTTTGGAATATAAGGCAGATAATGCTGTAAATTCCAAACCTGTTGTTTTTGTTGGAAAAGGAATTGTATATGATACCGGAGGATTGAGCCTTAAACCAACTCCCGGTTCTATGGATTCTATGAAATCAGATATGGGAGGAGCAGCTGCAGTTATCGGGGCATTTTATGCAATAGCAAAGAATAAACTGCCGGTACATGTTGTTGGGTTAGTCCCTGCTACTGATAATCGCCCGGGAAATCATGCTTACGCACCGGGAGATGTGGTGGAGATGTACGATGGAACTACGGTAGAGGTTTTAAATACTGACGCTGAAGGGCGAATGATTTTAGCAGATGCTTTATCGTATGCAAAAAATTACGATCCGGAACTGGTTATAGATTTAGCAACGCTGACAGGTGCTGCCTTAGTTGCTGTAGGTCCGTTGGCGATAGCCTCGATGGGAACTGCCAAAGGAGGTAAGTATAAGAGGTTAATCGAATCAGGAAACAATGTATATGAACGTTTGGCGAGTTTGCCTTTTTGGGAAGAGTATGCTGAACTGATTAAGAGTGAAATAGCAGACCTTAAAAATATTGGAGGAAGAGATGCAGGTACAATTACGGCAGGTAAGTTTTTGGAGCATTTCACTGACTATCCTTGGTTGCACCTCGATATTGCAGGTCCTGCATATTTGGAGTCAAAGAGTTCGTACCGACCTAAAGGAGGAACAGGTGTAGGTGTACGTTTATTATATAATTTCATGAAGAATCTTTCAAATGACTAAAAAAGAAAAAATTAAAGTAGGAATTTCAGTTGGAGACCTTAATGGAATTGGGGTAGAAATAATCCTTAAAACATTTGAACGAAATGGGATGTTTGATTTTTGTACACCAATTTTGTTCGCATCAACAAAGGTTGTTTCATTTCAAAAGAAAATTTTAAAAATAAATACTCCTATCAATGGAATAGAACATGCTTCCGAGGCAATAAATGGTAAGTTCAACATTGTGAATCTTTGGAATGAAGGAGTTAATGTAGAGTTTGGTAAATCTACACAAACAGCTGGTAAATATGCTCTTGAATCGTTAAATGCTGCTACAGATGCTTTGCGAAATGAAGAGATAGATGTATTGGTTACAGCTCCAATTAATAAAAATAATATTCAGTCAGAAGAGTTCAAATTTCCGGGACATACTGAATATCTTTCAAATGCATTGAATGGTGAAAGCTTGATGTTAATGGTTTCAGATGATTTGCGTGTCGGAGTGTTTACGGGGCATATCCCAATCTCAAAAGTTTCTGAAAGTATTACCAGAGAACTTATACTGTCGAAAGTAGAATTAGTGAATTCTACATTAATTCAGGATTTTGGAATTCCGAAACCTAGAATAGCAGTACTAGGATTGAATCCACACAATGGAGATATGGGTGTTATAGGACTCGAAGAAGAAGAAATTATTAAACCTGCAATAAAAGAATTGTTCGATAATGGTATTATGGTGTTTGGACCATATGCCGCCGATGGTTTTTTTGGTTCCGATAATTATAAAAATTTCGATGCTATTCTTGGTATGTATCACGATCAGGCATTAATTCCTTTCAAAAGTTTATCGTTCAATCATGGGGTCAATTATACCGCCGGTCTGAATAAGATACGTACTTCGCCCGATCACGGTACGGCATATGAGATTGCCGGGAAGGGAATAGCTGATATTACATCGTTTGAAGAGTCGGTTTTTAAAGCTATTCAGATTTTTGAAACACGTAATGGATACAAGGAATTGACTAAAAACGTATTAAGAAAACAGGAAATCGAAAAAGACAGGTAAAAAAAACGTAAAAAACATGTGTAGTAATAAAATTATTTTTATTTTTGCACGCTCAAACAAATGACCGATGATGACGGAGTTGAAAGAGTACAATATACCTTTTGTGGGGTTAAAGACTGGTTCACATAGGTTTGAATACGAAATTAAAGGTGAGTTCTTTAAAGAATTTGAATACGACGAGTTTAATAGTACTGCACTTAATGTAGTGTTAGACTTCGATAAAAGACCAGGTTTATTTGAGTTGAAATTTGATTTCGACGGAAAGGTAAATGTAAATTGTGATGTTTCTAACGAAGCATTCGATATGGAATTAGAAGGAAGTCTGAAACTAATTGTTAAGTTCGGTGAAGAGTTCAATGATGAAGATCCCGAGATCTTGATTATTCCTCATGGCGAGTATGAAATTAATGTTGCACAGTATATCTATGAAATGATAGTGTTGTCGCAGCCATCTAAGAGAATACACCCCGGAATTGAGGATGGAACTCTAAATTCTGAAATTATGAAAAAATTAAAAGAGCTTCAACCAAAAGATAATTTTGAAGAAGAAAAGGAAGTTGACCCGAGATGGGGGCAATTAAAAGATTTATTAACTGGTAAATAACATAGGGAGATGGCACATCCTAAAAGAAAAATCTCTAAAACAAGAAGAGATAAGAGAAGAACACATTACAAAGCATCAACACCTCAGATCGCTGTCGATCCAACAACTGGGGAATCACATTTGTACCACCGTGCATACTGGCATGAAGGTAAATTAATGTACCGTGGTCAGGTTGTAATGGAAAAAGAAGAAGCAGTAGCATAATTTTTGCAAACTGTACAAAAAAAAAGCGAACCCAATGGTTCGCTTTTTTTTTATCTCAGAATTTTAAATCCTATCCTGTTCTGCTAACCTGTTTTAAACAATCCATGTCAAGGATCTCAATAACGGAGTTTTCAAGAGATATTATTTTGTTTTGTTTGAAGTTTGAAAGACCACGGGCGGTACTTTCTCTCGATGTTCCAATAAAATTAGCTATTTCCTGTTGAGTAAGAGGAAGAATAAATTTATTGTTGTCGAAAATATCTTCAGAAAAAAATAATAGTGCATCAGCCAGACGGCCATATATCTTTTTTTGCCCTTGCTTTAGAAGTTTATCGTAGTTGTGTAGGTTTTCTTTACATAAACTGGACATTATCTTATAAGTAAATTCTGCATTATCCAGCATTAATTTTTTAAATGTGTTAATTTCAATATGACATACTTCCAGGTCGCTTAAAGCCTTATATGAAAAATGATTTACGGTATCGCCAAACAATGATGACATCCCCAGATAGGTCTTTCCTTTAATGATTCTGAAAATTTGTTCTTTGTTGTCAACTCCTTTCATGGTTTCTTTGATAAGTCCATTTCTTAGATATACAACGTGCGAAGTAAAACTACCTTCGTGTAAAATAGTTTCTCCTTTTTCGATATTTATTGTTCTGCAGCTATCTCCAAGCTCGTCTAAATGCTCAACACTCAATACTTTACTTGCACAAGATTTTTCCTGACAAATTCTACAGTTATTTATTTGTTTTACCATGTTGCTTTAGGTATAATCTTTTCTCTTACTATGTAGAGCGATCAGTTCTTTAATAAATTAGGGCGTAAAAATATAATTTATTGCTAGAGTAAATCATGACTTATTGAGGTATTAGCCATTATTGTGATGTGATATATGTCACAACACCCTAATGAGCATGTTCACTTCCAATATTAACTCCGTATTTGTTATTGTTCATAATATTGTACTTATAAAGTTTTTAAGGAATTTTAATTACTGTACCACTGTAATAACAAGAAGTGTTATAGTATCAAATAAATAATTATTATGAAAACTCAATATTTGTTTGTTTCATTATTTGCATTTGCCGCAATTTTTATTGTTGATTATTTTTTAGTCGTTTTAATTGGGGTTTTTGCTAATGCGTTTGGAGCAAATCAATTTTTCTATCAGGTTGTATATCCTTACATTATTTCTTCAATTGCAATTGTAAGTATAGTGTTACCTGTTGCAGCACTTGTTAAGAAATTGTTTAGTAAAAATAAGGAGAGCCTTATTTATACAATTACTCATGCAAGGAATCACCAATTGAGGAAAAGTGCCTAGTTTAACTGCTATTTTATTATTTTAACCATCACCGGTACTTATTATTAATAACATATTACACATGGTTTTTTTCTATAAAAAACCATGTGTAATATGTATAAGTGCCAAACCACCTATCAGATTATTTAAATGAAAACAAGAAAGAACTTCTTAAAAGTTTTGTTCACTTTTATTGCAATTTTTATACCATGGATTATTGCTGTAATGTTGCTTGATGATTCTGACGAAAAGGAATATTCTAAAGTAGAACATTTTAAAGAGATTAATTATAGTGTTGATACTATTAAAAAGGTTGATCACTCAAAATTTGAAATTTTAAAACAAAAATTCGAAAGGCCTCAGGATGTGACAAATGCCTGTTTGAGTTGTCATAATCAGGCCGATCATGATATTATGATGACTTCTCACTGGAATTGGTCTCGTTCAACAGTAACAGAAAATGGAGATACAGTAGAAGTAGGTAAGAAAAATATTATAAACAACTTTTGCGTAGGAACATCGTCTAACGAGCCTCGTTGTACAAGTTGTCACATTGGTTACGGCTGGAAAGATGATAAATTCGATTTCGCCAAGAGTGAAAATATAGATTGTATAGTTTGTCACGATCAAACCGGTACGTATAAAAAATTCCCTGCAGGTGCCGGTCTTCCGGTTACAAAGGAGAAAAAATTTGGAGGTAAAACCTTTTTGCCGCCTGATTATAATTACATAGCCCAGAATATAGGTTTATCTAAAAAGGAGAACTGCGGAGCATGTCACTTCACCGGTGGAGGTGGAAATAACGTTAAGCATGGTGATATAGCTAATGAGCTAAATAATATTACTAAGAAAGTTGATGTTCATATGGCTGTTGACGGAAAGGATATGTCGTGTACAGCATGTCACGTAACGGAACATCATAAAATTAGTGGTCAGCTTTATTCTGTTTCTTCAAAAGACGAAGATAGAGTAAATTGTTCTCAGTGTCATTCCGAAGCACCTCACAAAAACGAACACCTTAATTTACATACTAATAAAGTTGCTTGCCAAACTTGCCATATCCCTGTCTATGCAAAAGTAAATGCTACCAAAATGAATTGGGATTGGAGTACCGCAGGAAAGCATAAGCCCGATGGTAGTGATTTGATTTTGAAAGATAGTATGGGTAATATGACTTACCATACGAAGAAAGGTGATTTCGTTTGGAAAACTAATGTAGAACCTGAATATGTTTGGTCTAATGGGACAGCAAAGCATTATATGCTCGGCGATAAGGTAGATTCTACGGCGGTTGTTCAGCTTAATACACTGTTGGGAGATTATAATGATTCGCAGGCAAAAATAATACCTGTGAAAGTTCACAGGGGAAAACAAATTTTTGATCCTGTAAATAGCACATTGATTGTTCCTCATTTATTTGGGAAGGACAGTACTTCATATTGGAAAAATTTCGATTGGGACAAAGCGGCACGCACGGGAATGGAGAGTATAGATTTGCCTTATAGCGGTAAGTATTCTTTTGTAAAAACAGAAATGTATTGGCCGATTAATCACATGGTATCTGAAAGTTCGGAAGCACTATCTTGTAAAGAGTGTCATTCATCCGATGGAAGGCTAAAAGATCTTGATGGTTTTTATATGGTCGGAAGAGATTCAAATCCATTATTAGATTGGATAGGGATAGCATTGATAGTAGGAGCCCTGATTGGTGTAACTATTCACGCTGCAATAAGGATAATAAAAGGGAAAGATGTAAAGTCTAAGTAGTATTTAGGTAAAATAGAATAAAATGAAAAAAAGTACATATATATATAGGAGTTTTGAGAGATTCTGGCATTGGAGTCAGGCTTTAGTAATATTCTTTTTGGCTTTAACGGGATTTGAAATTCACTGCGCATATGAAATCTTCGGATTTAAAAATGCCGTTGAATGGCATAATGCAGCCGGATGGGCATTTTTGGTATTAATAATTTTTGCCATTTTCTGGCACTTTGTAACAGGCGAGTGGAAACAATATATTCCGACCACTAAACTGATAGGGGCTCAGATCAATTATTATATAGTTGGGATATTCAAGGGAGCTCCCCACCCTACACATAAAACAATCTATAATAAGTTCAATCCTTTACAGCGACTGATATATTTAGGACTGAAAATTCTTGTAATACCTGTACAGGTATTTACCGGGTTCGCGTTTTTATATTATATCTATCCTGATAGTTTTTGGCATACTGAAGGTTTGGAGTACACTGCATTGTTGCACACATTTGGAGCTTTTGTTTTAATAGCTTTTGTGATAGCACATGTTTATCTTACTACAACGGGACATAAACCAACCGAGAGTATTATAGCAATGCTGACAGGATGGGAGATTGTTGATGTAGATGAAGATGAGGTTAGAAAAGAGCATATGATAAAAGCCGTAGAGAATAGTGTTGCAGGATATTACCGGATAGACAAAAATGGTAATTATATCGATGTTAACCAGGCTTGGCTCGATATGTATAAGTGTAGTAATAGGACAAAAATTATAGGGAAGAACTATTCTATTACGCGTGATGAAAAAGACCTGGAGCTTGTGAAACCATATGTTGACAGGGTGCTGCAGGGCGAAAGTTTTAGCGGTATTGTAACAAATAGAAAATGTTTTGATGGGGGAGCAGGACAGCATATATTATCTGTTAATCCAATTTACGATGGTGAAAAGGTAGTGGAAATAGAAGGGTTTGTTATTGATATTAATAATATGGAACAGGAATCAGATTATCTGCCTTACATTATAAAGAACAGTAATGCTGCATATTATAGATTAGATAAGGAAGGTTATGTAGTGGATGTTAATGATGCCTGGTTGAAACTTTATAAATGGGATTTAAAATCAGAAGTTATAGGAAAGCACTTTTCGCAATTCAGGCCTTCAGATTCAGCAAAAGATTTTAGTAGTCTTTTGGAAGAAGTTATTAGTGGAGAAACTATTTCAAGTATTAAAACGGATCGTTTATGTAGTGATAATTCAATAGGACAACAAATTTTATCAGCAAATCCAACTTATAAAGGAAGTAGAATAAACGGTATGGAAGGATTTATTCTTGATTTAACACAACTTGAGGAAAGTTAAATTTCATTGTGATTGGTGAAGTTTAAAAAGGTGGAGCTTGCTCCACCTTTTTTTTGTTAAAATGACAAATTTTCAGCTCTACATATTTTATTTAGTTGTAAATCTTTTCATGATTAATTTTGGCTATTAAATTTTTTTTCACATTGTTTTTGGCGGAACATGTAGTTTGCTGAAATTCAATATTATATGATTTTTGCTATGCTTACATAGTAACTAAAATAAGTAATATTTGTTTTGTCAGTTAAAAAAAAGAGTTTACTTTTCGCCCCTGTTTTTTTAACACTAAAGTTGGGGAACTTTCTGTTATTGAGGCTTTTTTTACATAAAAATGTAAAAAACAAACAAATTTTATCAAAAAGTTGGAAGAAATGGGAAAAATTTCAGCAGCTATAACTGCGGTTGGAGGGTATGTTCCTGATTATGTATTGACAAATCAGGAATTAGAAACGATGGTTGAAACTAATGATGAATGGATAACAACCAGAACCGGAATAAAAGAAAGAAGAATATTAAAGGAAGAAAGAGCCGGAACTTCTTATATAGCTATTAAAGCCGGTAAAGAAATTATAGAGAAGAGTGGAATTGACCCTAAGGAGGTTGAATTAGTTATTGTAACTACAACTACTCCCGATTTGTTGGTAGCTTCTACTGCGGCATATGTTGCTACTGAGATAGGTGCGACTAATGCATATGGATATGATATTAGTGCGGCATGTTCAGGTTTTCTTTATGGATTATCAACCGGAGCAGCATTTATTGAGTCAGGTAGGTATTCTAAAGTTCTTGTTATTGGAGCCGATAAAATGTCATCAATTATAGATTATACAGATAGAAATACTTGTATAATATTTGGAGATGGTGGAGGAGGTGTTCTTTTAGAACCTAATACTGAAGGTTTAGGTTTGGTAGATGAGCATTTACGATCAGATGGTGTTGGTAGAGAGTTTCTAAGTATTGAGGCAGGAGGATCTATTTTACCTACGAGTCAGGAAACTTTAGATACCGGTAAACATTATGTGTACCAGGATGGGAAAACCGTATTTAAATATGCGGTTAAGAATATGGCAGACTCTGCTCGTTTGATTATGGATAGAAATAATTTGGAAGCTGATGATGTTGCCTGGTTAGCGCCGCATCAGGCTAATAAGAGGATTATTGATGCCACGAGAAAGAGAATGGAGGTAGAAGATGAGAAAGTTATGATAAATATTCATAAATTTGGAAATACTACCAACGGAACCATACCATTGCTCTTATGGGATTATGAAGATAAATTAAAAAAAGGAGATAATATTGTTATCGCTGCATTTGGCGGCGGATTTACTTGGGGAGCTCAATATATAAAATGGGCTTATTAACCAATAAAAAGAATTAAATTAAAGATCATGGAATTAAAGGAAATTCAAAATCTGATTAAGTTCGTAGCAAAATCAGGAGCAAGCGAAGTAGCATTGGAGATGGATGATATTAAAATCACCATCAAAACTGGAGGTGAAAATGTTTCGCCAGAGACTACAATTGTTCAACAAATTCCGATGGCAGCGCACATGCCTGCTCCACAGGCGACACCTGCCCCGGTAGCAGTGCAGCAGGAAACACCGGGAAATGCAACAACAGAGGAAGATGATTCTAAATATATTGCAATTAAGTCACCAATTATTGGTACATTCTACAGAAAACCATCACCTGACAAGCCTACTTTTGTAAATGTAGGGGATGAAATTTCTGAAGGTAGTGTAGTTTGTATTATTGAAGCTATGAAGCTTTTCAACGAAATAGAATCTGAGGTATCAGGTAGAGTTGTAAAAGTTTTAGTAGACGATAATACACCTGTAGAATACGATCAACCATTGTACTTAGTTGATCCTTCTTAATTAGGATAGACTAAAAGATTAACCTCTCACAAATGTGAGATAAAGACTTTTGTGCATGATTAAAAAAATATTAATAGCCAATCGTGGTGAAATAGCTCTGCGTATTATACGTACTGCACGCGAGATGGGAATAAAAACAGTGGCAGTTTATTCTACTGCCGATGTTGACAGTCTTCATGTTCGTTTTGCTGATGAGGCTGTGTGTTTGGGCCCGGCACCAAGTACTGAATCGTACTTAAATACTCATAATATTCTCGCAGCGGCAGAAATCACAAATGCTGATGCAATTCATCCGGGTTATGGTTTTTTGGCTGAAAGTTCAGCCTTTTCAAAACTATGTGAAGAGCACGGTGTTAAATTTATTGGCGCCAGTCCTGAAATGATCGATAGTATGGGCGATAAAGCCAATGCTAAATCTACAATGAAAGCTGCTGGCGTACCTACTATACCCGGTTCTGAAGGAATAATTGAGGATTTTGAAACTTGTGAAAAGCTCGCAGATGAATTCGGGTACCCTGTAATGCTGAAAGCTTCTGCCGGAGGTGGAGGAAAAGGAATGCGTGCAGTATGGTCTAAAGATGATTTGTTGAAATCATGGGAAGATGCACGTCAGGAATCTGCTGCCGCTTTTGGAGATGACCGTATGTACATGGAGAAACTTATTGAGGATCCGCGGCATATCGAAATTCAGGTTGTAGGAGATCAGTATGGTAAGGCTGCTCATTTATCAGAAAGAGATTGCTCTATTCAGCGCAGGCATCAAAAACTTACTGAAGAAACGCCTTCTCCGTTTATGACGGAAGAACTTCGTGAAAAGATGGGTGAAGCTGCTGTGAAGGCAACTGCATTTATTAAGTATGAAGGTGTTGGAACAATAGAGTTCTTGGTAGATAAACACCGAAACTTTTACTTTATGGAGATGAATACCCGTATCCAGGTAGAACATCCTATTACGGAGCAGGTAATTGACTTCGATTTAATTCGCGAGCAAATTAAAGTTGCAGCAGGTGTTCCTATCTCAGGTAAGAACTATTTGCCTAAACTTTATTCTATAGAGTGTAGAATTAATGCTGAGGATCCATATAACGATTTCCGTCCACAACCCGGAAAAATTACTTATTTCCATGCTCCGGGAGGGCACGGAGTAAGGGTTGATACTCATGTGTATGCAGGATATGTTATTCCTCCTTACTACGATTCAATGATCGCAAAACTGATAACAACTGCTCAAAGCAGGGAAGAAGCTATCAATAAAATGAAGCGGGCTCTGGATGAATTTGTGATTGAAGGAGTAAAAACAACAATTCCTTTCCACAGATCTTTGATGGATGATCCTGATTATGTGAAAGGTAATTACACTACTGCTTTCATGGAAAACTTTGTGATTGAGAAAGAAGTGTAAGTAAATATATTATAATAAAATATAAAATGGCTGTCACCTTATTCTGGTGACAGCCATTTTTATTTACATTCTGTTATTAGCCCGCAAGATAGCTGAGCGGAGTCGAAGCTACATCGCAAATCTCAGAGTGGCAACAAAATTACCTTCTGTTCTGTTAACATGTGCCGCATCTACCAAATCGGTTTCATATATGTAATAATCGTAATTGTTGGTATACTTCTGGTAGGCAAGATCTAAATTCCAGGTTTTGAAGTTTAGTCCTCCTCCCACTGAAAACGATTGGGTGTTCGACTGCCAGTCTGTATTTTTATATGGTGATTGAGAATAAGTGTAACCCCCTCTTAAACTAACAAAAGAGATTTTCCATTCCGCACCAAGTCTTATATTGTGAGTAGAGTTTAGCGTGTTTTTTATGTTTCTGTTGTCATATTCAAAATCATAGTTTGGCCCCAGTTTCATCGACGAATATCCGATATATTCATAATCTGCACTTATCAACCCCTGTTTCCCTATAATATAAGCAATACCGGCATCTATTTTATATGGTGATGTTAACTCATAATCGTAGTAATAGTAATTACTTTCTGCAAAGTAATTATAATTGCCGTCATCATCAGGAGTATTAAAGCTGGATTCAAGGCTGTAGCTGTATTCGTCATTTAGCCTGTACCAGGTTGGAGAGTGAAATGCTGCTCCCATTCTGAGATTTTCACTGGCTCTGTAAATTCCTCCTATCGAAAATCCGTTTCCGTAACCTAATGTATTTACATACGACTGATATGTAAACTCATTTAAGTCTGAGTTTTGATCAAATCCACTTTCTCTTAAAGTGATTTCTGTTGTTGAATTAATGTTAGTTCTGTTATATGATAAACCTAGATGAAATTTGTTGTCAATTTCCATACTTCCTGCAAAAGTGTATTGACCGCTATGGCCCCTTCTCGATATATCGTATTCCTGAAGGTTGTTGTTTGCAATACCCGAAATTACATAGACCGGGAAGTTGTCGCTATATTCAGGATATCTGGAGTCGTAATATCTTGATTCGGGAGCGTTAATGTCGCTAATATAAGTGTCGAAAGCCAAACCTTCAACTACGCCCAGATTATCAGGAGTGATTTCATTTGATGCAAGCGCAAAAGAAGCTGCTAAGGAACTGTAACCCTGGTACATCAGGTTGTTGCCCAGGTACATTTCCAGTTCGGTGTTGTTGTTTCCTGCAAAGTTTAGATTGTCGTAGAAGTTGTTGGTTCTGTTGTAGTTTACACTAAAAGCATACTTGTTGACAGATGATGCCTGATCGTTGTTCTCGATAATGAATACACCACCTATTTGGTTAATATTATTGTAACTTTCGCTACTAATGTTACCGCCGTTGTAAAATGTGCTGTTGTTATCGATGTTTGATGATCCCCACGATAATCCTAACTGTCCGCTTAAAAATACCGAACCTGCTGCCGGGTTTATTTGTGTAGCCGATAATTCTCCACCTAAAGCTGTGAATGCACCACCCATTGCCTGGAATCTTGCCGATCCGCCAATCTTTGTTTGAGATATCATTAAAGCGTCACTCATACTCTGGGCAAAAGATATATGAGATATAATTAAAAATATAAACAGTAAATTTTTCATAGTTTTCAATTAGATTTTGGTGAATATTTAGTCAATTATCATCCTCTGCAAATCGTTAGTGACTTACATGTTTTAAAAATATTTTATCATTTTATTTATCTTCCCCTTCTGCTTCCTCCTGAAGAACTTCTTGTAGAAGAACCGGAAGATGACCTGCCACCGGAGTTCGATGAAGAAGAATTGTAACTTCTACTAGAAGAAGAACTGTTCGATCTGTAATTCGAATTCGTATTAGAATTAGTAGAAGAATTACTATTGTAATAGTTGTTATTCGATTTTTTTGATCTGGAAGAGTTAGTTCTTCCTGAATTAGATCTGTATTTAGAATAATATCCGCTATTGGAAACTTTATTAGTCGTTTTATTATTTGAATTTACAGCACTGGTACTCGATTTTCTGTTATAGTTGTATTTTATCCTGTTTTCGTAACCGGAACTTTTATAGCTTCCTCCTCTGGAGTTTCTTTTCTCTTTGTAAACAATAGGTCTTTCTCCTCCCGGATAAACCGGATATACAGGGTATCCCCAACCGTAGCCAGGATAGCCATAAGAAGGATAACCCCATCCATAACTTGGGTAACCGTAACCATAATATGGGTATCCCCATCCGTAATCAGGATATCCTCCCCAACCATAATTAGGGTATCCGTAATTAGGATAGCCGTAACCCGGATATCCTCCATAACCATAGCTCATACCAAAGCCCATACTCATTCCGTAAGGGTTAAAGCCGGATGAAATATAATAATTAGGGTTAGACCCGTAATTAGGATATACATTTGCAGGTGAGTCTTCGCTGTAATACATGTTCGAATCATCGTAATCTTCAGCTGGTGTATCGTTCAGGTATTGATTCTTCAAATATTCATTGTCAGAATTTTCGTCTGAGTACGAAAATTCAGTATTAGCTTTTTTTACTGAAGTAGTGTAAATACCATCATTGTTGCTTGTGTTGTCTACCGCAAACATGTCTGCTGAAGGGGCACAGGAACTTAGATTTATTAGTAAGGCTAATGAAATCATCAATGAGTAATATATATAATTTTTTTTCATCACTATTAGTTTTTAAATTCGTAGGTGAGGTTTACGTCCCCGCCGGTTCAGATAGCAAATTAAAATTCGTTAATACACATTGTAACAATTTTGAATAAATTTTGTCATGTTAGTTTTATTCATTTATTGTTTTAATAGTTACCTTTGCGCCTGCCTATTTAAGAGGCAGCTTATTATCGAATACAATCTCAAATTTAAGAGATTTATCAAAGTTACAAATGTTTTTTTTCGGTTTCTTAAAAAAACTTATGTATATGATATATATGGCAAAAATTATGCCAAATTATAAATTATTATGGGAAAAAATCTGACAAGCCGCTCTGAAGACTATTCAAAATGGTACAACGAGTTAGTAGTTAAGGCTGATTTAGCTGAAAATTCAGGAGTAAGAGGAAGTATGGTTATAAAACCATATGGATTTGCTATATGGGAAAAAATTCAACAACAGCTTGATATAATGTTCAAGGAAACAGGGCATGAGAATGCTTATTTTCCATTGTTTATTCCTAAATCATATTTTAGTAAGGAGGCTAGTCACGTTGATGGTTTTGCTAAAGAGTGTGCAGTAGTAACACACTATCGCTTAAAAAATGATGAAGATGGTGGAGGTATTGTAGTTGATGAAAATGCAAAGCTTGAAGAAGAATTGATTGTTCGCCCAACTTCAGAAACAATTATTTGGGATACATATCGTAAATGGGTTCAGTCGTACAGAGATTTACCAATATTGGTTAACCAGTGGGCAAATGTTGTTCGTTGGGAAATGAGAACCAGATTGTTTTTGCGTACTTCTGAATTTTTGTGGCAGGAGGGACATACGGCACATGCTACAAAACAGGAAGCTGTAGCCGAAGCGGAACAAATGCTGAATGTTTATTCCGATTTTGCTGAAAATTTTATGGCAATGCCGGTTGTACGTGGATTTAAAACAGAATCGGAGCGATTTGCCGGAGCGTTAGAAACTTATTGTATCGAAGCTTTGATGCAGGATGGAAAGGCATTACAGGCAGGAACGTCACATTTTCTGGGACAGAATTTTGCTAAAGCTTTTGATGTGAAATTCACGTCGAAAGAAGGGAAGCTGGAGCATGTTTGGGCTACTTCATGGGGTGTTTCAACAAGATTGATGGGAGGTCTGATTATGACTCACTCCGATGATAATGGCCTTGTATTACCTCCTAAATTAGCGCCTCACCAGGTGGTTATTGTTCCTATTTATAGGAATGACGACCAGTTTGATGCTGTTTCAGAAAAGGCAGAGGAGATGATGAAAGAATTAAGATCTCAGGGGATTTCAGTTAAGTTCGATAAAAGAGATACTCACAAGCCGGGATGGAAATTTGCCGAATGGGAGCTAAAAGGTGTTCCGGTACGAATAGCCATCGGACCAAAAGATTTGGAAAATGGAACTGTTGAGGTGGCTCGAAGAGACAACTTGACAAAGGAGATCGTTTCCAGTGAAAATATATCAGAATATGTAGCTTCTCTATTAAATGAAATTCAGGAAAACTTGTATAAAAAAGCAAGTGATTTTAGAGATGAGAATACAAGTAAAGCTGATTCGTTCGAAGATTTTAAGGATATTCTTGATAATAAAGGAGGATTTATAGAAGCCCATTGGGATGGTACTCCTGAAACAGAAGATAAAATTAAGGAATTGACAAAGGCTACAATACGTTGTATCCCTTTAGATGCTAAAGAGGAAGAAGGAACCTGTATTCTTACAGGGAAACCATCAAATAAGAGGGTATTGTTTGCTAAAGCATATTAACAAATAGATCATAAGCAATAGGCTGTAAGCATAATATATTATTTTGCTTAGGGCTTATTGTTCATGGCTTATGGCGCGTTTGGGATGTACTTATAAAATTATTTTGTAAAAAATTAATTTAATCTTGTAGAGATTGAAAAAAATTGTACATTTGCATCCGCAAAAAAGGAGTAGTTCTTTAAAAAAAGGTTGTTTGGAGTTCGATGTTTGAAGTTAATAAAAATATCAAACCACAAACAGTCAAACATCAAACAAAAATAATGGTCCGTTCGTCTAGGGGTTAGGACGCCAGGTTTTCATCCTGGTAACAGGGGTTCGATTCCCCTACGGACTACTAAGGT
>JBDLJM010000033.1 GCA_039714315.1 Bacteroidota bacterium
GGAAAGTGAGATTGCGAGAGAAATAGCAGCAGAATTAAAAATTACACTTACTCCTGCAGAAATAAAAAAGATTGAAAAAGTACCAACAAAAAATCTTGAAGCCTATAACTACTATTTATTAGGTCGACATTTCTGGAATAAACGTACACTTGAAAATTATAATAAAAGTATTTACTATTATGAAAAAGCCATTCAAAAAGACTCGACATATGGACTTGCATATGCCGGAATGGCAGACACATACCACCTTATATCTATACAGGGATCATCAGAAAACAGGAATAAATTGAGAGATAAAACCGTAGAATTAACACAAAAAGCCTTAGAATTTGATGAAAACCTCGCAATGGTCCATACTGTTTTAGGAAGCATCTACACCTACAATGACCATGAATGGGAAAAGGCTGAAAAAGAATTTCTGAAAGCGATAGAACTTGACCCTAATTACCCGACTGCACACCAGTACTATGCAGAACTTCTGAGAATACTTTGCAGGCACCAAGAGGCCAGAAAACATATTAACACAGCACTAGAACTCGATCCTCTTTCATTTGTTATTAAATACCAAAGCGCCAAATCATATTTTAATCAAGGTAATTTCGAAGAAGCGCTCAAAGGAAGTCAACAGTGTCATGATTTGATTAAAGATCACCCCTGGCTTGCGGGTTTGGATTTTAACATATATTATTTTGCTGGCATGGAGTTGGAAGCACTTGAAAAATTCAAAAAATATAATCTTCAGATAAAAAGTTTTAATTCTTCGGAGGAAATAGACAGTGTTTATAAGGCTTCGGGTTTTGACGGGTTATTTAGATCGTGGATTGAACATGCTCCTGGTGACATTTATTTACATGCCCAAATATACAGCTGTATTGGCGAATATGATAAAGCCCTGGACTTATTGGAACAATTGTGTGAAGAAAAAAAAATCTCTACCAGTGTAGGATACATAATAGATTTCAAGCCTTTACACTCCCATCCAAGATTTATTGCAATATTGGAAAAAATGAATTTGACGGGTAAATATCCCGGGTACTAAAACAAAATATTGTGAAATAACCCTTGGCGTAAATACATAAATAATTATTTGTAAACGATTATTAATCATTCGAAAAATCAATATATATTAACTTAGCTACATTAAGATTTAGCCTACAATAATGCAGGTATTAGTGAATAATTAAGACTGACAATAGCTCTAAACAAATACTCAATTCCATATTTTTGCCGAAATTTAATTACTCTATGATAAATTACCTTTCAGTAGAAAATATATCTAAACATGCATTATTGAAGTTTTTTCCGATATTTCATAGTTTGTTGTACATAAATCATCAATGGACAAATTATGAATATCATAATTGCCCGTTATTCGGGCAAATACTTCAAGTTCTTTAGTGCTTACACTTAAGAAATTCTCTATTCTTTTGGATGATTTATCAATATCAATACGTTTTCTCAGTTCAGGATCCTGAGTTGCAATTCCAACCGGACATTTACCGGTATTACATATCCTGTATTGCTGGCAACCTCCGGCAATCATTGCCGAAGTTGCAATTGCAACAGCCGATGCACCTAGGGCAATGGCTTTTGTAAAATCGGGTGATATCCTCAGCCCTCCTGTTATAATAAGTGATATATCTGTCCGCTTATGTTTTTTCAAAAACATACTTGCTCTGTAGAGTGCAAATAACGTTGGTACAGATGTATTGTCCTTAATAAATTTTGGAGCGGAACCTGTAGCCCCTCCTCTACCGTCAATTGTAATAAAATCAGGGTTTGCATAAATAATAACCTCAAGATCCTGTTCTATATTTCCTGCTGCAATCTTTACTCCTATAGGCTTTCCTTCCGATTTATTGCGAAGCCAGTCAACTTTACTCTTTAGCTCTTCTTTGTTTCTGATATCTTCGTAAGAAGATGGACTGTGAATGTCTTTACCTGCCTCACGCCCCCTTATTTCAGCAATTTCACCGGTAACTTTATTGCCGGGCAAATGTCCACCCATTCCGGGTTTTGCCGACTGACCAATTTTTATTTCTATTGCATCAACCTTTTTTAGATTGTTGTCTGTTAAGCTATACTTATTAGGGATATATTCAAAAATATATTTATATGCATTTGCAAGTTCATCCGGGAGAATACCTCCTTCTCCGGAACATATTACAGTATTAACACTTGCACTTCCTTTAGCCAATGCAATCTTGAATTCTTTTGACAGGGCACCAAACGACATGTGGCTTATAATTATTGGCGTATCAATCACCAACGGGTGTTTTGCATTTTTGCCAATAATAGTTTTTGTATTAATATCAACATTGTCATTTATTGGAATCTTAGCCAATTGAGCTCCTTTAATAAGAATGTCATTCCATGAAACAACAGTTTTAGTTGTTTTCATAGGCTCCATTATTGACTTGCCGGTTTTTGAAATTTGATGAATATCGCTTAAATATTCCTCATATTTATCCGATGTCTTAGACCATTTATCTAAGTAATTATCTTTGGAAACATTTTGATTATCCTCATTCTGAGTTGAGGAAGAAAGGGCTTCTTTTTTTTCGAAAAAAGATTTGTCAACACCACAATCCGGGCAAACCCAGTCGTCAGGTAAATCGCTCCATTTAGTTCCTTCTTTACTCTCACTATATTCAAACCCACAAGCTTGACAAATATATTCAGCCATGTCTTATCAAGTTAAATAAACACCATTTTTTAGCAAATTGTAAGTTACTCTATTTTTTATTTAACAAATCTATATTTTTATAATATTTGTTTTTGAACTTATTTTTATCCCAACATTACATAATTGTATACTTAAAGCTACAGGGGATATAGTAATAATTTAGTTACAGTTCTCACAAAAAAAAACAGATGTTCCAATTCTGAATAAACAATATTTCTTTTACTTTTCCACATGACTATAAATAAGTGTTTCAAGGTTAGGACTATATATGATACTTGCTAAGTATTCCATACAAAGCCCCTAAGACGCAAAGTTTGTTTCTTTGTGGGATTTTTAGAATTATGATACACAATACCTTTCAACAAACTCTCAATTCCATATCTTTGCCAAAATTTAATTATTCTATGATAAATTACCTTTCAGTAGAAAATATTTCTAAATCATTTGGTGTAAGAACACTTTTTGAGGACATTAACTTTGGAATTAACCAGGGGAAAAAAGTTGCATTTATTGCAAAAAACGGAACCGGAAAATCCAGTCTTATTAATATTATCACTCAAAAAGACAGTCCCGATACCGGACAGGTAGTTTACAGAAAGGGCTTAAAAGTTGCATATCTGGAACAGGAACCGGTTTTAGATCAGGAATCAACTGTTGAAGAAGTAATTTACTCGGCCGATAATCCGGTAATGGACACTATCAGGCATTACGAAAAAGTAATTTCTAACCCCGATATGGCCGATCAGATGCAGGAAGCAATCGATGCCATGGACAGAGACAGTGCATGGGATTACGAGGTTTTCATACAGCAGACACTTAGTAAATTAAAAATTGACAAGCTCGATTTACCTATAAAAAAACTTTCGGGAGGGCAGCAAAAACGTGTTGCTCTTGCAAGGGTTTTAATGATGAAGCCCGATTTTCTAATCATGGATGAGCCTACAAACCACCTGGATCTGGGGATGGTTGAATGGCTTGAAGAATTTCTCATTAAAGAAAAGCTAACACTTTTCATGGTTACTCACGACCGATACTTCCTCGACAGGGTATGTAATGAAATTCTCGAACTGGACAACAACACTTTATACAAATACACAGGTAATTACTCATACTTCCTGGAAAAAAAGGCAGAACGGGAGGCTATAGTCCAATCTGAAACAAGCAAGGCAAAAAACCTGATGGTTAAAGAGCTCGATTGGATCCGCAGGCAGCCCAAAGCCAGAGGTACCAAATCGAAAGCCAGAGTAGATGCTTTTCACGAACTAAAGCAGAAAGCCTCAAAAAGGTTCGATGAAAGAGTAATGAAACTCCAGATAAACATGCAACGCCTGGGAAGTAAGATTCTGGAAATGCACAACGTTTCTATGGCTTTCAAGGAACTGAAAATCCTCGATAAATTCGACTATACATTCAAGAGAGCAGAAAGAATTGGCATTGTCGGAAAAAATGGTGTTGGAAAATCTACCTTCCTGGATATCATTACGGGAAGTAAAGAAATTGATGCAGGGAAGATTGTCGTAGGTGAAACGGTGAAATTTGGTTTTTACCGTCAGGAAGGAATGAAATTTAAAGAGGGTGCTAAAGTAATAGATGCCGTAAAAGACATTGCAGAGGCTATTCCTCTTGCAAAAGGTCAAAAAATTACAGCCGCTCAGCTACTCGAACGATTTTTATTCGACAGAAAACAACAGTACGATTTCATAGAAAAATTGAGCGGTGGTGAAAAAAGACGCCTGTACTTATGTACAATTTTAATGGGCAACCCAAACTTTCTGATACTTGATGAGCCTACAAACGACTTAGATATTCTAACATTAAATGTTCTGGAAGATTTCCTTCAGGAATTTCCCGGAGTACTGGTTGTTGTAAGTCACGACAGATATTTTATGGATAAAATTATCGATCACCTCTTTGTGTTCGAAGGTGAAGGTAAAACAAGAGACTTCCCCGGTAATTACAGTGATTACAGAGAGTATCAGAAACTCGAACAAAAAGAATCATCCTATAAAAAAACTCCTAAAGAAGCTAAAGGAAAAAAGGAAGTAAAAAGAAGCGTAAAACTTTCGTACAACGAACAAAAAGAGTTTAAACAACTGGAAAAAGAAATAGAAAAGCTGGAAGCACGTAAAGAAGAAATAAATTCACTTTTCGAAAGTGGAGAAGTTTCCAGCGATCAAATTTCTGAATTATCGATTGAATTGGGAGAATTAAACTCCAGTATTGAAGAAAAAGAAGAACGCTGGCTTGAGCTTTCTATGAAGACTGAGGGGTGATTTTTTTGCTGGTTACTGGTTGCTAGTTGCTAGTTGCTGTTTGAGTCGGTCGAAGTACTATCTAAGTGAAGATTACACCCTTCGACTCCTCTGTGCTACACTCAGGGCACACCTCTAACATCCAACCTTAAACCATAGCTATCTCTTTGAAAATCAAAGTAAAGACACCTTACATCACCTCTAGAAACTTTAATAGTTCCAATAGTTCCAATAGTTCCTATTAAATAAAAAAGCCATAAAACATCAGTGTTTTATGGCTTTTTGGAATATATTTAAAATTTTTTATTTACCTCAAAGAATTCATATTTCTAACAACTTCCTCGGCTGCTTTAATAAGTGAATATTTAACAGGCGACCCCGTCAATAACGGATGTGTTCCAATTTGTGCTGTAAGCAGAGCATTTAATGTCATACGGTTTTGAATAATGAAACCGATAATATTTGTAAGTTCTCCGGCGCTCATTCCACCTATTACCTCTCCTCCGAGAATAATACCGGTTTCTCTCGAAACAATCAGTTTAATAAGCTGCTTTGATGTTCCCGGTAAAGTTCCCGGGTGTTTGTCAGCCCCCTCAAAAGTACCTGTAACAACATTAAATCCTTCGGCTACAGCCTGAGACTCTGTCAAACCTGCAGAACCAAAACCTTTACCATTCATCGATGTTGCAAAAATCGTTATTGTTCCACTTATTGTTTTTAACGTAGATAACTTATAGAGGTTCATCGAAGCAACTCTTGCTTCAGCCGTTGCAATAGATGCAAGCATTGCACCTGAGCTTTTTCTGGTAAAGAAATCTATTTTTTCGGCACAATCTCCTACGGCAAAAATATCGGCTATTTCCGTACGCATGTATTCGTCTACTTTAATAAATCCTTTACGGTTTAATCTTAGATTTATAGATTCTGCAAGTTCTGTATTCGGTGCATATCCGGTAGATAAAATTACTGCATCGGCTTCAAGTATCTCCCCGTTTTGCAGTTCAACTGCCGATACTTTTCCGTCATTACCAATAATTTTCTTGATTCCGTTACCTGTAATAAGGTTAATCCCTTCCTCTTTTACAATTTTCTCTACCTCTAAAGCAACATGCTCATCAAAAGCGAGAGATAAAATTGTTTTTTGCATCTCTACCAGTGTAACATCCTTTCCGGCTTTTTTCAACTCGTCAGACATTTCTACACCGATAAAACCACCACCGATAACTACTATTTTATTAAGATCTTTCAGCTTCTTATTAAACTTATCAAGATAAACCTTGTTCTTATATATATAATATACATTATCAAGTTCTTTACCTTCAAGCCAATTTGGTACTCTTGGTTTTGAACCGGTTGCAATAATAAGCTTATCAAAAAATACAACTTCCCCCGATTTTAGCTGACAGTTTTTCTCATTTTCATCTATCGAAACAACTTCATCAACTACAATATCAACTCCGGCTTTTTCAAGCCCCATATCAGGCATAATATTTTTTGAACTGTCATCAAGAGATCCAAAAATATATGGAATTCCACAAGGAACCATTACATGCTTTTCTTTTCTTACCAAAGAAACCTTTTTATCAGGGTTTTGGCTTTTTGCAGTCGATGCTGCCGCTGCTCCGGCTGCACTTCCTCCTATTATTAATACATCTGTGTACTTCATATTTTCCCAAACTTTATTCTCAAACAAGGGCAAAAACACCCCATCCTTTCCGTTTGCAAAAGTAGGAAAAATACTTCGAAAAAAATCCGCGACCTGTAGCTTTTAGCCACAGATACACGGATTAAATGATAAAAAAGATATTTTATACTATGTATTAAATTCTAAACTGCATTTGCATTAAGAAAGTTCCCTTGTTTTCTGAAACTGTTTTTTCGTCTTTGCTGTAAACAGGGCGTGTAGAATATTGAGCAGTCAACTTCACTCTATTACCTACAATAAGGTAGTTAACTCCAAAATCATGTTGCAATGAAGATTGTTTTAAACCATCAAAATTCTTATATGTTGTTGAATAAAAAGGTTGAATTCCATTTTTTCCGGGAATCAGACTTTTTGGAAGTAAATAACCTACGGAAGCATAAGCCATATCTCCGGTTCCGAAGTTAAACCCGGTTATTCCGGGACCGTTTAGCGTAGTTCCACCTTTTACCAATTGTCCCATTACAGCAACTTTCTTTAAATATTTCGGGCCATAATTTGCGTTGTAATAAGCCGCATATAGGTTAAAGGCACTTTTATTTGCCAATGGAGTTTCGAAGAATACATCGGTACTCCATACAAGCTGATCGTAAGTTTTAACTTCTGTAGCACCAACCGTCTCTACTACTCCGGCAGCATTTGGAGCATAATTGAAACCTGCTCCAATATTTAATATTTTACCTTTCTTTCCTAAGTATGTCATTGACTTAAACGGCACTACCAGACTTTCTTTATTGAAGAATGAATATGAAACATATCCTTTGTAGTTAAATCCGTTTAATCTGCGGTTAAATGCAACCCCCGGCTTCAATACTGCTTTAGTTTTACCGGTAGCAGGTTCTCCTGAATTTATTTCATCTATAGCATCCTTGTCGCTATACAAAAATTTAGATACTCCCGGCATCATCAGCTGATTTACCGAAAAGACATAATCGAAATTGCTTAGCCTACCCTGTAAAAACACACCATAATTTCTGTTTAACTGGTTTGTTACATTAACATTAGGAAAGTTTGTTACAGGAAAATCCAGTGTTATTTGCATTAAACCACCCTGCATTGTGTAACGCGATAAACCGCTCCACATATGTAATCCACCTCCAATATATGTGTTCTTTGCTATTCTTAATTTACCCCAAATATCGTGGAAAAACATTCCTTTATAAAGGGTATTAGTATATGCATCATTAGTAGACCCGAAGTGCATAAAGAAATAAAACCTGTCTTCGATATTTGTCAAAGATTTTATTCTGGCTCTACGCGTTGCTAATTCCTGAAAATTTGAAATTTCCTGACCCGATTGAACATCTATTGTTCCGGGATTCAACTCTGCATTTCTATACCAAAACTGAATTCCTGCAGTAAGTTTTATAAATGAAGATCCGGACTCCGTAAGATTTATCTTTATACCTTTTCCGGCAATTTTCCTGAAATCATCTGTTTTAGTTGATTCTTTTTTTTCCTGAGCACTTATTTGATTGGCACTTAAAAACAGTACACCAAAAAAAATAGCATAAATTATTCTCATAATTGTTAGATTTGAATTTCAATACGCAAAATAATAACCACACACCTATATTATTGAGGTATTAAATAATGATTACTTAAACTTATTATTAAATGTGTTGGTGATCCAAAAGTAGATTTTACATATAATGATTAAGCCTTTTTACCATACAATCAAATCAACAAATGATTTGATATACATCAATGACATTTATCACATATTGAAATTAATCAATACACAAAACATAAAAGCTGTTTTACAACAGGTTTTCTATAATAGTATTTTCTGTAACTCCTTCTGCTTCCGCCTTATAGTTTCTCACAATCCGATGCCTTAATATTCCGGGAGCAACCTTTTTTACATCTTCTATATCCGGTGAATATTTGCCATTTAAAACAGAATGAACCTTTGCTCCCAGAATAATATTTTGGGATGCTCTCGGACCTGCTCCCCAGTCTAAATATTTATTTACAATTTCGGGAGAGAGTTCCGTATTAGGGCGGGTTTTGGAAACTAAACTTACTGCATACTCTATAACATTATCCACTACAGGAACTTTTCTGATAATATTTTGAAATATTAATATTTCTTCCTTAGAAATTACAGTCTTAATTTCAAAATCAGGATTTGTAGTTGTACGTTTTACTATTTCAATTTCCTCTTCATAACTCGGATAATCAAGAAATATAGAAAACATAAACCTGTCTAACTGCGCTTCGGGAAGAGGATAGGTTCCCTCCTGTTCTATAGGATTTTGGGTAGCCAGAACGAAAAAAGGTTCGTCGAGTTCGAAATGTGTTCCCGATGCAGTAACACTCTTCTCCTGCATAGCCTCGAGTAAAGCAGCCTGAGTTTTAGGAGGTGTTCTGTTAATCTCATCCGCTAAAATCACATTGGCGAATACCGGACCTTTTATAAACTTAAAAGCTCTATTCTCATCCAAAATTTCCGTACCAATGATATCTGAAGGCATCAAATCGGGAGTAAACTGTATTCTGTTAAAATCTAAACCGATAGCCCTTGCTAATGTATTTATCAGGAGTGTTTTTGCCAATCCCGGTACACCTACCAATAACGAATGTCCCCCCGAAAGAATAGATATTAAAATATGTTCTACAGCTTCATCCTGACCGACAATAACCTTATTTATCTCTTTTTTAAGAAGATCAAACTTTTCAACTAAACTTTTTACTACTTCTACGTCAGACATTTTAGATTTATGATTTTGGATTTATGACTGTTAATACATTCCTGTTACATTTTACTAATAATACCAAATAAACATCAAAATGCACCGTATATTTTTCATCTAATCCATTTTTACATCATTTAAAATTTCTTCCATAGCCCTGCTATGCAATAAATTTGAAACTTGTAAAAAAAAATTATATTTCAAATCTAACAGAGCATTAGCTGCGCTGAACCAAAAGGTTTCTGAAATTTAATTGGTATAACTACTAAACTTTGGCCCTCTCGAGAAAACTCGCAAAATGCTTTGGACTAAAATATTACTAAATATAAAAAAAACTGCTTACCCGAATAAACAGATAAGCAGTTTTTTTATTATGATGAAATTATTTTCGCCTATTGGTGCTGATTTTCTTTCCACGCATTCTTAAAGCTACATGTATCATACTTTTCACCAATTCTTATATAAGCTTTAGCCAAATGACTTGCTATCCATTCTTCAGAGATTCTATTTTTCTTCTCTGCTAAAGCCATTTGTTTTATTTTTTGATAATCCTTAGAGAAATCGGCTGTATGAGGAGCAATTCGGTCTAATAACTTAATAATAGAGAATTCTTTATCTCCCTTTTCCGTTTCCTGATAAATAACCTCACTTATTTCCCCTATTTTCAATCCTTCAACTCTAAAATAAATCTCACGCTCCAGATGGTTTAATTCAAAATGTCCTTCCTGAGTTCTTGGGTTAATCATTACCCCATCATTAAACTTAGTTGTTTCATCGTCTGAAAACTCTTTGGCAGCTTCAGAAAAACTAATTTCTTCACGAACAACTTTTGCCCTAACAGAGTCTAGTGATATTTGAGTTTCTTCAAGGTCCTCAGCTTTTACAACCGGTTTAATAAGAATATGTCTTAAATCCAATTCCTCACCTTTTCTCTTTAAAAGCTGAACAATATGAAAACCAAATTCTGTTTCAAAAGGTTCAGAAATTTCACCTTCCTGAAGGTTAAAAGCATTTTCTTCAAAAGGTTTTACAAACTGACCTTTTCTAACGCCATAATACGCTCCTCCTTTACCTGAAGAACCAGGATCTTCTGAATACAAAATAGCTTTAGTTTTAAAACTTGAACCATTATCTAAGATATCTGTTCTGATATCATTTAGCTTTTTAATAGTCTCATCCTTTGTTTCTTTACTCAATATCGGTTTTTTAACAATATGAGCCATTACCACCTCTGTGCCAAATTCGGGTAGCTCAGCGGCAGGAATACTATTAAAAAATGTTCTAACCTCTTCAGGAGTAATATCTACATCCATAATTATCTCCTGCTGCATTCTTTGAGCCAAAAGTTGATCTTTCAATATATCAAACATTTCATCTCTAAGTTCATCCTCTGTTTTATTGTAAAATTTTTCCAACTCCTTCATCGATCCAACTCGTCCAATAAGCATCTGCATACGTTGCTCCACGCTACCCAACACTTCATCGTCTGAGACTTCTACAGAGTCGATTACAGCCTGATGAATCAACAACTTCTCAATCATCAAATCCTCCAATATCTGACATTCCATTCCAGATTCAACACTTACTCCCTGGGCCTTATACTGCATTATTCCTTTCTGAATATCAGAATTCAATATTACATTTTTCCCAATTACTGCTGCTACTCCATCAATCACATGTTTCTCCTGTGAAACAGAAACATTACTTATTAGTATCCCGATAAATAATATTATTACTCGTTTGATATGCATATTTAGATTTTCGATTTATTTAAAAGTTTCAAACTCTTCATTTTTAATGGCATCTTTCAATATCTGCTCTTCCATCTCCCTTATTAAGCTAAGTTTACGTTTATTAAGAATGATGTTTTTTATTCTTCGCTCAACATACGATACAGGAGCAATTTCCCTTTTCATTCGTACATTCAATATACGCGTCAAATATAAGTTTAATGAATCTTGTATTTCAATAAAATTATCTTTTTTTAACAATTCTTTAGTTCTGACTTTTCTCAGCTCGGGCATGCCTGACTTTAATTCGTGTAAGGGCACCCAGGTTGAATCGCTAATACCAAACCTGTTTGAATATTGATAACATAATTCCTCCAATTCAGAAATATCGTCTCTGTCATCACTTTTAAACAGTTTTACGATATGTTTCATATTTGTAACACCGGATGGAAAATCAGCGTATTTAAGCATTACTAAATCCTGATTCAATAAAAATGTACTCTTATTCAAATCATAGAACTCCTTTATTTCGGATGGTTTAATTATTGTATCCAAGTACTGAGCTACAAGTTTAGAACGATATGCATTAGTTATTAAGCCTTCGTGGTACTCTTCGAGTAACCTGTTAAAATTAGTTTCTTCGTCTGACAAATTTAACTGAGCTTTCTCAAGTACAACTTTTTTTCGTGCCCAACGGTTGATATAAGCTTCAACGATAATTGTACTGTCAATATCCGAAACATCATTTTTAATTAACTTCTCTATATCACTTTCGTATAAGTAGTATTTCCCAACACGGGCTACTGCCTTTCCCTTTTCTGCATCGAAGTTACCGGAGCAAGAGTTTAATACTGTTAAAACTCCCAGAACGAATAATAATTGTACTGTTTTTATCACTATTGATTATATTTTTTTCTTAATTCGCTAAGAACATTTTCATCAACAATTACTTTATAGCTGTTTATTAACTCTTCTTTCCAAAGGTTTTCCAGGTAAACCTGATAATCAGATCTAACATTGTTTTCAGCTTCTTCCAACGTCTTTATTTGTGGTTTTACGAATTGTTTTATGTCTATTATAACGTAATCTCTTTCACCTTTCTTATATATTTTTGAAACTCCTTCTTTCCATTCGAAGTTTTCAGGCAAAATCTCATTTTCTGAAGTTACAAGTCCGGATTGAAAAGTAACACCTACCTGAGAATCTTTATTAAGCTTTTTCTTGATATACTCCTGTGATTTACCTCTCTTCAAATATTTGCGGACTTTATCTGCATTCTTTTTTTCAAAACATTTTACCAACACTAAATCAGCTCTTTCGGGCCAAAGATATTTTTCCTTATTATCGTCGTAGTATTTTGCCAATCCAAGACTATCTGTCTGTGATTTCTCCCATATTTTCTGATTCATCAAATTATAAATCAAAATACCTTCGCGATAATTTGTCATCACGGCTTTAAATTCAGGAAACTCTTTTTCCAAATTATCATCATAGTAGCTTAACAGTTCAGAATCGATAAAAGCCTTTCTTTTATTTGTAATTACATAATCAAGAGAATATTTATTTCGACCATTAACCGGATTTTTCTCCAGGTATTCAATATAGTCTGAAGCAGAAATTTTTCTTCCTTCAATATTAAGAACATATCCAGATTTACCTGAGCCACTATATTTCCAATTTCTATTTAAGTAATCGGCTCCAATCTCTTTCTCGACAGCTTCAAACAGTTTATTGTTTTCTTCTACAGTATACTTTGTATGCAAATGATCTAAAACCGATTTCTCGATATACATAGATCTGTTATCTTTCGCCAGTTTTTTAGACAATTCCTCTTTAGAGTCTTCATATGAACCCACCGGAAACTTTTTAAGTACTTTTACTATATGCCAGCCAAATTTAGTTTTAAAAGGTTTTGAAATCTCTCCTTCGCCCAGGGTAAAAGCTTCTTTCTCCATTTCCGGAAGCAATTGTCCTGCACCTAAAACAGGAAGAACACCACCGTTCATTGCACTGCGTTTATCATCGGAATACTGACGGGCCATCATTTCAAATTCTTTTCCTTCCAATAATTGTGCATAAACAGTATCAATCAATTCTTTATTTGCTACATCCACGCTATCCTTATTTCCCTCACGAGCATTCAGCTTGATAACATGAGCTATCTGTACTTTTCCTTTTGAAGGACGTTTGTCGTTCACCTTTATTAAGTGATAACCAAAAGAACTTCTAACCGGCATACTTACTTCCCCTACCTGAGTATTGTAAGCTCCCGACTCAAAAGGATAAACCATTCTAAAAACCGACATCCAGCTCAGTTCCCCATTGGTTTTTGCTGACGGACCTTCAGAATATTTCTTAGCTGCATCGGCAAAAGAAATTTTTCCTGTTTCAATTTCTTTTCTAATAGAAATTAACTTTTTATAAGCCTTTAGGGTATCCGAATCACTTGCATCTTCTTTCAGTAAAAGTAAAATATGAGAAACATTAAGATCATATTTCGATCTCTCATAAGCCTCTTTCAATAATAATTCTTCCTCTTTAGGATCTTTAAAATAAGGAGCAGCAAGGTCTTTCCTGTAACCTTCCAGCTCATCTTGATAAATTTTCAAGGTATCTAATCCCAGTTCTCTTGCCTGTATCAATTTTGCTTTATAAGCAGTAAACAGAGGAAGGTAATTATCTATTTTCTTTTGTTCAGGATCCTGAACCAAATCGAGGTTCTTTTCGTATACTTCCACAAATTCCGATACTTTTACGTTCTCATCGTTGATCGTTAAAAGTGTGGTGTCTGATAAATTTTGAGCAAAAAGAGAATTTGCACTAACTACTAAAGTTAAAAGTGAAAGAGTTATTTTATTCATGTACATATAGTTACGAGTTTTAGTCAGATGTAAAAGCCATAATTAAATTTAGAAATTTTGAAGTTCTTTTTACAATAGGCTGTTTCATCTCATTTTTTATTGAAAACAGACAAAAATAGAAGAATTATTGAGAATTAAAAAAGAAAGTTTTTTTGTCTGATCACTTAATGTAAACGGGAGCTTATACCAAATAAACATCAAAATGCCCATATCATTCTTTATCTAATCCAGTTATACTTTATTAATAATTATTTCCGTAGCTCTGCTATGCAAAGAATTTTTAATTCGTCTAACTGAATTACATTTCGAATTATAATGAGCATTTTAAAATTCAATTGGCATTAATTTTGAGCAGGGCGTTATTTTCTTAATTCTATAAATTATATGAAATAGATTCTTCTATCGCACTCAGAAGCGAGAGGAATAATTGAATTGTTTACTGGCATGGATAGCAGTGACAGCTTTTTTTTCGTAAAGTTTGAGAAGCTTTGCCAATGAGAGCGACCACAGGAGCTCCTCTATGGCATTAGCTGAACAACTTTACGACAAAAAACTATAACGGATAGCCAGTTTACCTGACTACCCTCAGGTAGGCAGGTTAAGCCAGCCAAAATAAATAATACCTAATAAAAAACGAGGGTCTCACCCTAAGTAAAACCCTCGCATATTTATATTAAAAAATTATTCGTATAAAGTTATCTGGAATAATTAGGTGCCTCATTTGTAATAGTAATATCATGAGGGTGAGATTCTGCCATACCCGAAGATGTAATTCTAACGAATTGTGCTTCTTTCAGAGTTTCGATATCTCCGGCGCCACAATATCCCATACCTGCTCTTAGTCCGCCTACAAACTGGTGCATAGACTCGTTTAGCTCTCCTTTGTATGCCACACGACCAACAATTCCTTCAGGAACCAGTTTCTTGATATCGTCTTCAACATCCTGGAAATAACGGTCTTTAGATCCTTTTTGCATAGCCTCTACAGAGCCCATTCCGCGGTAAGTTTTAAACTTACGACCTTCGAAGATAATAGTTTCTCCCGGTGCTTCTTTTGTTCCTGCCAACAGAGAACCCAGCATAACTGAATCACTTCCTGCTGCAATAGCCTTAGGAATATCGCCTGTATAACGAATACCTCCATCGGCAATAACCGGAATACCAGTACCCTTAAGAGCTTCTGAAACTTCAATAATAGCAGAAAGTTGTGGGTAACCTACTCCTGCAACGATACGGGTAGTACAAATTGACCCCGGGCCAATACCTACTTTTACAGCATCAGCACCAGCTTCTACCAAATACTTAGCCGCAGAAGCAGTAGCTATATTTCCAACAACTACATCTACCTGAGGAACTGCCTCTTTAACTGCCTTTAAGATTTCAACCACACCTTTAGTATGTCCGTGGGCAGTATCAATTACTACAGCATCAACTCCTTCCTCTGCAAGGGCCTTCGCTCTATCGACTGAATCGTAGGTAACACCTAAAGCAGCAGCAACACGCAAACGGCCATATTGATCCTTATTCGCATTTGGTTTTACCTGAACTTTAGTAATATCGCGGAAAGTAATCAAGCCTACCAAACTGTTATCACCATCAACAACAGGCAATTTTTCAATTTTATTTTTCTGTAGTATTTTTTCGGCTTCATTTAAAGATGTACCTACTCCTGTAGTTACGAGATTTTCAGAAGTCATAACTTCAACAACCGGTCTGTCGTTATCCTTTTCGAAACGCAAATCCCTGTTAGTCACAATACCGGCTAATTTCCCTTCTTCATTAATAACGGGAATACCTCCGATACGGTGCTCTCTCATCAAATTTTGAGCATCACCAACAACAGCATCCATGCCTAAAGTTACAGGATCGATGATCATACCTGACTCTGATCTTTTCACTTTTCTGATCAAAGCGGCCTGACGTTCAATTGTCATGTTTTTATGGATAACACCAATTCCTCCTTCGCGTGCCATAGCAATTGCCATATCGGATTCTGTAACAGTATCCATAGCAGCCGAGATAACAGGCGTATTTAGCGAAATATTTTTAGTGAATTTAGTTTTGATAGAAACTTCGCGTGGTAATATTTGCGAATACGCAGGAACTAATAGTACATCGTCGTACGTTAATCCTTCTCCAACAATTTTTTGATCTGACATCGAGGTGCAATTAATGTTATTAAATTGCGTGCAAATTTAGTGAAATTTTATAAAATCAAAGGTGATTTTTGTGTTTTTTGAAAACATCCTAAAACATCCTGTAAAATTAAATAACTCCAAAGGAATTATACTTTGGAGTTATAAATTATATAATATTTTGTTTACTTAGCTGCCAATGTCGCAATCTCATTCTCGGTTAAGGGACGGTTATATATGCGTAACTCATCTAAATAACCGTTTAAAAAATTATTTGTCCCTTTACCTCCAAATAAAATTGTTCCAACAACGGTTGGTGTTAAGGCATCATCATTATATTTTATATATTCTCTTGTTTTGGAGACTGTAAGCTCACCGTCAATCCATGCCTGAACCTCAACATCAGTTACATTAATAACACAATGAGTCCATTTATTTAATTCTATTTCCCTTGGATTTACAAACTTATATGCGGCCGGAATAAGATTTATAGGAATTTCACCTTCATTTTTTATCCCGGAAAAGGTACAATCTCTATAATCACTTGTTTCAGGATTACTATAAAAATGCCCCGACAGTTCATTTCTATACTTGTCTGACCATGTTCCAAAAGTATTAATCAAGAAACCTCTACTTCCGGTCATATTGTATTTTGACAATACACAGCCATTGTTTTGAAAACCATCTGTTCCTCTTGAATATATCCAAAAAGAGACTGTCAAACCATTGGTAGCATCAACTGTATTCATCAGTTGCAGATAATCTGAACTACCGTTAAAATTATGTGCCTGCCCTAATACCCCATCTACATATATTTTATTACTATAGTCGATTGCATGGTTATTATTTCCGCTATAGTCACTTACTGATCCGTCAAAAGGATAATACACCACCAAATTCTCAATGAGGTCGAAGGTGGTATCCAAATATCCGAATTCTTTTGAAGTAGCAGCTCTGGTAGAAATAACATCAGGCGATAAAATCGTTTCTTTTTCCGGAAGAATCCTAAAGTTTAAATTTAAAGGCTTTTTAACTATCTGAGCCTTTTCTGAACCTCTCCGGGGTGATGCAAAAACAACTTCTCCATATTTATTTTTCAATAAAAACTTACGCAGCGAATAATTTCCCTGCTTTAGTTTGAATACCTTACTTGCACGAAACTTATCTTCGCCACTCAATATTATTTCTTCGGAATCAAAAACACTCAACCCTGATTCATCCTCAACTGTGATAATAGCAGATTCAATATTATCTATTAACACAGAGCTATTTAATACTGTTTGATCTATTTTTATTACAAAATTTCCTATCCCTCCAACTTTACCTTCATCTTGACAAGATAAAATTGAATAAATAAAGAAAACAAACATTATCTCTCTTTTCATCTATTTCAAGTTTTATATTTCGGGTAGATGTAACTCGCAATAATAATCATCCACCTGTATGTCAAAATTAATTTGCTTCCTTTAGGCTTGGGGAAGACAAATTGATTTTGTCATGCTCTTTCATTTGTATTAATTTTTAAGCCTCCTACTGGACGACCTTATTTTATACCAAATAAACAATGAAATGCGCTATATCTTTTTTGTCTAATCCATTTTTACTTCGCTTAAAATTTATTCCGTAACTGGGCTATGCAATAAATTTTAAACTCGTAAAAAAGAATTATACTTCAAAGCTAACAGCGCGTCTCATTATCCAATTGGTATTATTCATACTTCGGTTGGTATTAAATTTATTAACCGCAGGGACTTCATGTGGATAACCAAGCTACTAATTCGAAGTATATTTTATACGAATCCAAATATAATATTTTGATAAAATAAATATTACATTATATAAAAAAACTCCATAGAATAGTTTTCTATGGAGTTAAATAATTTGATTATAAAGATTTATTTTTTTATCAAAACTATCCACTTTATTAATAAATAAGTTCAACTGTCTTCTTAACTCAAAATCAGAATAACTATTGAGTACTGTTTTTCTGTGTTGTCGATAACTTTTAGCAAGACGAAACAACTCTTCATATTGAGTTTCCACAAGAGGATATAATGATAAAAAACTTGCAGGGATTTGCATTGCGAAAATAAATTCCACATGATGCGCTTCAAGTTTTTGTTGGAGAAACATAGTAAATAATGAAATACTTGCCACGGCTATACCATGGTTTACCATCTTATCAGGAAAAAGTATTTCTAAACTATGTAAAATTAAGTGTTCACTACCACTGATTGCAGAGCTGTTTTTTAAATATTCAACTGATTTTCCGGAATAAATAATCGCATCCAAAGTATTATCAATATTGCTAAAATCGACATCTTTTATTTTTTGCAAACTTAACTCTACTGTCTCCTTTACATATTCATCATCACCATCCAACATCCAGTCGTTCAACGCTGAATAATTTGAAAAAACATCTCCTATTGCCGACTTAATATAGATATCCGGTGAATTTGATATTATATCAAAATCAACAAAAAGATAGTCAACTGCTTTGCGATATATACTTTTAGAATCGTTTACTGATTTTATTACTACCAGGCCATTAGCCAAACCATCGTTTGATAATACTGTAGGTAATGCAATCAAAACTGCCTTACTGTGAAATGCAACTTCTTTCGAGATATCAATTACCTTCCCCCCTCCTATAGATATTACAACATCATCGTCAAGTATATCTCTCTTTAATTTATCAATAAAAGAAGGACTATCAATTGCCCTAAGCAGTTGATAGTCATTTGATATTTTTGAAGCAAATTCCTCTGCTATTTCATAAGAATTATCTTGCCCCGTAATAATTATTAATCTATTGTTTTTGAATTTTGTTGCCAACAAGCATATTAATCTTTCTGCAACACCATCCCCTCTTTCAATTTGCATGTTAGATTTTAATATATTTTTTTATGATATTATCAATATCTACTGAAGGCTTTATAAACATAACAAGCAATAAATATATCAGTGATATTAATGCAGAAACTACAATAATTTGAATAAAAGGATTAAAAAAATCAGGAAAATAATCGAATGCAAAATACAGTATTAGTATTACAAAAAACATTAATAGGGTTTTATACGTAAATGGTTGCATTTTGAACTTATTATAAACAAATCCCAAACGCAATGAATTATAAATTATAATTGTCAATGCAGTTGCCAATGCCGCCCCGTTTATACCTAATACCGGAATAAGAATAATATTTAAGCCTATAGAAATCACAATTAATAAAACTCCAAAAAACATATCATAGCGGTAGTACTTTGAATTAGATACAATGGAATTATTACTGCCCATGAGCATCATAAATAATTTTCCAACAGCTATAAATAAAACAACTGTTTCTCCTCCCTGATACTTCTCGCTTAATAAAGAAAATAAGCTGTTAGAATTAACCGTTATCAGTAAAAAAATTAATCCGGAAACAACAAATAAATTTATAGAACTTTTTTTATACAACTTTTCTACTTCATCCCATTTTGACTGAACAACGGCAGAGGCCATCAAAGGTGCCAATATTTGTTGCATTGCCCTACCGGGTACTGCCACTACAATACCAATAAATGTCGCAACAGCATAATATGCCACATTTGATAAATCAATATATTGAGCGACCATCAATTTATCTATCTCGATCATCAAATATCCGATAGAGGAAGTAATAATAATATAAAAGGCATAATTCAATATCAACCTATAGTTTTCAGGCAACTTATACTCTATTTCAAAGTGAAAATTCCTAAAAGAATAAACTCCCATTATGATAGTTCGAACAAGATATACAAGAAGTAATAATACTATAAACTCTGCATCATTAATTAATTCAAAATACATTAGCACTAATAATACTGAAACAAAGAATCGTGCAAATATCTCCTTTAAAAAATTTCCAAAAACTGATTTCAGATTAATTTTAGAATAAGAATAAAACACTTCGAAATAAGCTACAATAGCAGCAAAGTAAAATATATAATGACTATAGTTGCGAAGTAATGCACTTTCTTCTGAAATATTATCATTAATAAAAGGAAGAAAAATATAAAAAACACTTCCAAAAACTATAATAACCAAAAGTGGCAATGTCAATGTGAAAAATAAAAGTCTCCCTTTATTTTCTGCAAACTCCTTATATGAAAAAAATCGGATTATTGAAGGTCCCATACCAAACGACAATAGCGGATAAAATATCATCGCACCTGAAAGCAATACATTAACAAGTCCAAAATATTCAGTATCCATAAATCTTTGGTACAGAACCAAAGTATTTAAGGCACCAATTGCAAACCCGATATAGGTCCAAATTAAGTTTTTAAGTGACTGATTTATTACAACTCCCATCTATTAACCTTAATTAAAAACTCCTGCTTTTACTAATTCTTTAATATTTCCCATGTAGTTTGGTTCAACATACGACTTCATAGAATTTTGAATAATCTCAGGACTTACAGCTTCATAAGTATCCAGGGCACTAATATAGTCATCCAAAATCTTATCACTTACAATAGATGTATAATTTAGTTTTGAATAATATTTTGAGGCTGCATTATCTAAATTTATCAAAACATTATATTTCCCCAAAGCAAGTGACTCCTGAACGCACGTTGAATATACACTTGAATGTATATCACAGTGTTTCACAATTTGATAACAATCCAAATCATCAGGAAAAATAACATTATCGGGAATATTTTCGATAAGATTTCGTTGAAAATCCTGACGCATGGCTATTAAAAAAATATATTCAGACCTCTTTGCTGCAATCTTTGCTATAAAATCCAAAATCTCCTTCCCGCTTTCAAGTTGCAGAGAAACAGCTATACTAAGTTTAAATTTTGACAACCTGCCCAACCATTTTTCAGATAGATCATACTTATTATTTATATAATCAAGATAATAATGTCCGACTGAATATGGGCTGAGAACTTTGCCGCCCTCATCTATTACCTCTTTATCGTCATCTCCAAACATTAGCATTATATCAGGAAAATATCTCCTCGAAAACTCCTGATTAATATTAAATGCAAAATGTGATTCTCCAATTACTCCATGTTGGGTCTCAATAACTTTTATACCATATTTCTTTGCAGCTATAACAACATCAATATTGTAATAATAATTACTCACAACAACAGCTTTAGGCCTATATATTCTGAAAAACAATTTGTAAACCTTTATCCCTCCAAAAAACTCCTGAAGCCATTTAGAATAACCTGCTTCTATATTATACCTTGACTGAATTTCATCAACCCGACCATGTTTATATTTTGGAAGAAAAAACATCAACAGATTAACAACTGTAATTAGTGGAATACGGGATACAATATGTCTGGAACTTATCTCTTTGATATTTTCATGATGAAGATTGGGCAATTCAACAAAAAGACTTTCACCTTCAAGTTCTTTCGACAAATATTCAGCCAATTTATCCTGATATTGCCCATCTATTAATTTTCTCTGGGAAGAATCGCTGAATATAATGTAATCGTATTTTTTGAACCAGTTTTTAAAACCGTAGAAAAGTGTTGAGAGGTAATGTAATTTCTTTTTGATATTACCACGTTTTCCGGATTTCCACTTTTGTTTTTTACCCAGGAAATAAAAATAATATCTCACTCTCAAAAACATCCATATTTCCTCACCGTTTATCCTGATATCAGAAAGATTGAGATTTTCCTCTTCGATTTTTGAAAGCTGGTTCATTATTATGAAAAATGTTTTTCTATTAGATCTGATACAATATCTTCACCTAATACGGTTTCTACAAACTCTCTAAAAACACCTTCACCTCCTTTTTTATATAAATCAATAGAAGTATGCTTCCTAATATAATTTGCTGCATCACTCGGAACTCCGGCAATTCCAACTTTTTTTAAGACTTGTAAATCGTTTAAATCATCCCCGATATAGGCTATATCTTCCCATGATAAATTCAACTGTTTTCTCAGTTCTTCTACCACCGACAACTTATTTTTTACACCTAAAAAAAGATAATCAACCTTTAATTTATCGGCTCGTCTTTGTACTATTTCAGTGTCCTCACCGGTAATAATTCCAACGGGAATATTCATTTTTTTACAAAATAAAACACCTGCACTATCCGATGTGTTGAATTTCTTCCACTCATTACCACTTTGATCATAGTACATACCTCCATCGGTCCATACACCATCAATATCGGTTAAAACTAATTTTGGCAATTTGTTATTTGACATCATTTGGATAGATAATTTCGTTTTTACTAATACTATTTACAAGTGTTTTCCCTATCAGTTTATCTCTATCACTCCACTTAAATCCATCTCCCGGACTAAGCATATGAAAATCCTTTTCTGATAATATTTCTCCTTCATTTAGATCTCTTATACTTGCAATAGATCTTTCCAATTTCACTCTTGCACTTTCAACACTGTCAGCAACAAATATTCTTTTCTCGCCCAAAGCATGTTCTATATTTCGGATATCCCTAACCATTCTCCAGGTTCCGTCAACCCCAAGTGAACCGGCCTGATCGGTACCTTTCAATTTTCTATCGATCGTAATATGCTTTTCAATTATCCTTGCCCCCATAGCAACGGCTGCAACAGGAACAGATATTCCAATTGAGTGATCGGAATAACCTATAGCATATTCAGGATAGTTTTCAAGCAAAAACTGTATCGATTTTAAATTTAGATTTTGATATTTTGCTGGATACTCCGACAAACAGTGCAAAATTGCAATATCAGAATGATACTTTGTAATACTGTTTAACGCATCGTCAATCTCTTTTTTACCCCCCATTCCTGTTGACAGAATTATTGGTATTTTAGTTTCCGCCATCGATTCCAATAGAGGAATGTTAGTTAAGTCACGCGACGCAACTTTTAACTTATCGGGAGTAAATAATTTAAGTAGCGATAATGTTCCTTTTGCCGTAAGTGTTTCAACAAAATCCAAACCATAAGACTTCGCATATTTATAGAGTTCAAAATGCTCCTCATCGTTCAGTTCCAAATATTCACGATGTTCTCCATAAGTTTTTCCAAAAGAATGAGGAGAGTTATATACTTTATTCATAGCCGAATTTGTCAGCTCCTCTTTTAAGTCTCTTTTGGTAAGTTTAACAGCATCGATTGGTGCCAGATTCTCACCAAAAAGCTGATCTTCAACAGGTCTGGCAACTATATCCATGATCAATTTGGCAATATCGACCGAACCATTATGGTTCTGTCCGATCTCTCCAATTATATATGTATGATTTTCCTTATTCATCTGTTAATAATTTGTATGTTTTGGTCACCTGCCTGACTGCGTATTGCGGGCAGGGATGGTGCCTGCCTTTGGTAGGCAGATTAGCAAGACAAAATTTTAACATTCCCTATGGTCAAAATTGTTAAAATTTTATCATGCTCATTTTATTTTGAATTTTCCTCAATCTGAATTTTCATTCTTTCTGCAATATCCGAATTATTATCAATAAAATTCAAAATTTTATCGATGTCTATTACTGAACTTTGCTCTGTTTCTTTCCATATTTGTTTATGTACTTCGAAATCTTCTTTAGTATCAAGCGTTAATCTGATATCTTTTCTGCTCTGCAAATTTTCGGGCAAAGGCAATAACTTTATGGAAAAAGAATCATTGTGAGAATATACATAGTTCGTAACATGTTCCAAATACAACTTCTCTTCGGTACAATCTTCTACTCTTTTTAATGCTGATGATTTTACATATTCTGTAAATAAACCCAAATGTGACTTTATAGTTGGTGTACCATCGGGGAAAGCAAAACTAATATAGTCCACATCAGGGTTTTTTCTTCCTTCTTCTATCAACTTACCAATATGTTCTGTTTCCAAAAACGGATTGTCGGCACAAACTCTTATCAACGAATCATAATTATGTTTTTCAGAAATACCGGTAAAACGACTTAACACATTATCTTCACTTCCTCTATATACATTTAAACCATATTTCTGTGCTATTCCAACTAAAACATCATCATTAATATTACTCGTTGTTGCTAAATACACTGGTTCATTTTTATATCTGTCCGCTATCCTTTTTACTACAATCTCGAATACACCAATATTTTCAATAAATGGTAATATCATTTTCTCAGGCAGTCTGCTCGATCCTGTACGGGCTTGTATCACAATTGCTGCACTCATACTATTTACATAACTTTAAAATTTCACCACAAATCACTTCTCCAACACTACCTTTTCCGTACAAATCCATGTCAAAATCTGATTCTTTGGCCGAAAGCACTTCAAATGCA
>JBDLJM010000034.1 GCA_039714315.1 Bacteroidota bacterium
ATATTTTACAATAACAAAACTTAGCTACTTTATCAAAAAAGCATGATTTCAGACATGCTTAAATAAATATAAATGCTATAGGTTTATATCATATTTAATTAACACAGCCCCTGCAGATAAAATAAGTAAAAAGTTTGGGTTATTTCCTTGACTTCAGCGTATATAGTTATATTTTGCGGGGATATAGTATGTTAGGCACAACGCAGAAAAAACCAATATAAACTTCAAGTATGAATACATTGTTTCCTGACCCAACTTGGGAAGAAATTTTTCAAAAATATCAGGGATATAATCTTGTGGAAGAATATTATTACGATGATATTTTTGACAAACATAGTTATAGGTATGAATTTGATTTTAATCTCGGTGAAAATGTAGTGAAATTATGTATAAACGATTTAACGACAACTAATCGTGCCGGAGGAGATAGCCACAAAGTATCACATTTAAGAGACAGATACCTTCAAGTTAGATTCGAATATATAAATGAACCTAAATTCAATTTTTCACTATATGAAAAAAACTTCTTTTTATCGTTTTTTGATAAAATACTATTTAAAAATATTTCACTTAAAAGTACAGCTTTAGAAAGTCGATTTTCGCTTGAATCTAATAAACGAAAAGTTGCTAAAAAGTTAATTCCATCACTTTTATTTATGAATAATATTGAAAATATTTCTTGGGTAAAAAATGACGTAATTGATTTTAAAACAGCAAAAACATACTTAGTTGTTTCTGTAAATAATTGGATAAGACATACTGAAGCAATTGAAAAATTGATTGAAGGTAGTAGTCATTTATTTAAATCTACAATAAATGCCGAAAAACAAATATATTATCAAAAATATAAGAAATAACCTTGAAACGCAGTGCCTAATCGAGTAGACGGCTGACGGTTAAAATACCGCCAGTGCACCTCTCACACCACAGTACGTACGGGGCTCGTACCTGCCTAGTCGGCAGACAGGTACGGCAGTTCTCTAAATCATAGGAAATAACGATTGTTTATAATTTTTGGTTATTTGCTGATACAAAACTGACATTGAAACATAATCTCTTTTATTAAGGCATTGCAATGTTATGGTTGAACCCAATATAGGACTTTGAGCATTTACTTAACCCCCATGATAAAAACAAAATACCTCTTAAAACTTTGCTCAAAGGAGTAAAATTTGGCAAATGACCTTTGATACCATTCACCACAAACACCTCTCTAAAAAAAATCCCCCCTGATTTCTCAGGAGGGATTCAAAATTTATTTTTAGATTACAAATTACTTTGTAAACAACATTTCGCGGTATTTTGTCAATGGCCACATTTCGTCGTCAATCAAAATCTCGAGTTTATCACAGTGGTATCTAATCACATCGAAATACGGTTTAACATCTCCACAGTATTTTAATGCTTTTTCTTCAATGTCCTCAATAGGGTTAATTACCTTACGCTCCTCAATCATTTTGTTAATTTCAGAGTTGATTACAGAAATACGACTTGAAATCTCTTTAATCATATCTAATTGCTCAGCAGCAATTGATTTGAAATCATCTCCGTATATTTCCTTTAACCCTCTTACATTCTCTATCAACAGATTTTGATATTTTACAGCCGTTGGAATTACGTGATTACGAGCCATATCTCCTAATACACGTGCCTCAATCTGAATACGCATTACATATTCCTCCATCTGTATTTCTTTACGGGCCTCAAGCTCAACTCTACTCATTACATCATTGTCTCCGTAAAGTTTGATTGTCTCCTCTGTAAGAGCAGCTTTAAGAGCTGTTGGTGTAGATTTGTTATTGCTCAACCCACGTCCTTCGGCTTCTTTCACCCATTCATCAGAATATCCGTCACCTTCAAATAATATATGACGTGAAGTCTTAATATAATCTCTAAGAACATTAAAGATTGCATCATCTTTCTTAAGACCACCTTCAATCAACTTATCAACTTCTGCTTTAAACTCTTTTAACTGTTGAGCTACGATTGTGTTAAGAACTGTCATCGGCTCTGCAGAGTTTTGATCTGATCCTACAGCTCTGAATTCGAATTTATTTCCTGTAAATGCGAATGGAGAAGTACGGTTACGATCTGTATTATCAAGTAAAATTTCAGGAATCTTACCTACAACATTCAATTTCAACTCAGTTTTTTCTTCAGGAGAAAGTTTACCATCTGTAACATTTTCCAACTCATCAAGAACCTCAGTTAACTGAGAACCGATGAAGATTGAGATAATTGCCGGTGGAGCTTCGTTTGCTCCCAAACGGTGATCATTTCCTGCTGTAGCAATTGCAGCACGTAATAAATCAGGATATCTCCCAACCGCTTTAATAGTATTGATAAAGAAAGTTAAGAACTGAAGGTTCGACTTGGGTGTTTTACCCGGGCTCAAAAGGTTTTTACCCGTATCAGTACTCAACGACCAGTTGTTGTGTTTACCTGATCCGTTGATCCCGGCAAATGGTTTTTCGTGGAAAAGAGCTCTAAAGTGGTGCTTACGAGCAACTTTTTCAATGATATCCATAAACAAAGAGTTATGGTCGTTTGCAAGGTTTACTTCTTCAAATACCGGAGCAAACTCAAACTGGTTTGGTGCAACCTCGTTGTGACGGGTTTTTACCGGAATACCTAATTTAATAGACTCTGCTTCTACCTCTTTCATAAACTCGATAGCACGATCAGGAATAGATCCAAAATAATGATCGTCTAACTGCTGACCTTTTGCAGGAGCGTGTCCAAGAAGTGTCCTACCTGTTTGCAACAAGTCGGGACGAGATTTAACTAAAGCTGAATCAACCAGAAAATACTCTTGCTCTAAACCTAAAGTAACAGTTATTTTCGTAACATTTTTATCGAAATATTTAGCTACTTCAGTTGCGGCTTTATCAATTGCAGTGTTAGCTCTTAATAATGGAGTTTTATTATCTAAAGCCTCTCCTGTATATGCAACAAATACAGTTGGAATACAAAGTGTATCCCCAATTACAAAAGCGGGAGATGTTGGATCCCAGGCAGAATAACCACGAGCTTCGAAAGTATTACGAATTCCTCCGTTAGGAAAACTTGATGCATCAGGTTCCTGCTGAGAAAGCAATCCACCGTTGAATTTTTCAATAGCACGTCCATCCATTGTAGGCTCGAAGAAAGAATCGTGTTTTTCGGCAGTAGCTCCTGTTAGTGGTTGAAACCAGTGAGTATAATGCTTTACACCTTTCGAAAGAGCCCAGTCTTTCATACCGGCCGCAACCTGATCCGCAATTTTACGGTCAATCTGAGAACCATCTCTTGTTGCACTCATTACACTTTGGTAAGCCTCTTTTGTTAAAAATTGAAGCATTGCATGCTCATTAAACACGTTTTCACCAAAACTTTCTGATAATCTCTTTTCTGAAAGCTCAACTTTTACCGGCTGACGGGTAAAAGTCTCCCTTAAAGCCTGAAATCTAAATGTAGACATATGTATGTGTTAGTAATTATTATCTTATTCGGATGCAAATATGATAATAATATCTAAACTAGCAAACACCCCGCCTATTTTTTACCTAAAAAGAAGTTATTTTTACACTTTCAACAGAACTACCCCCTATTTTTTTTGCTATATCGTAAAATATTCACTGATTTTATATAAAAAATCCGAAACATCATTCACTATCCCTATTTGAAATACCTTACTTAACACAACAAATAAGAATAATAAATACAACAAAAACACAACTATCACCTTACTAATTGAAAGTTTATTGCCGGAAATAAAAATCAAAAAAACTGCTACAGTAATAAATAATAACAAAACCAAAAGTTCTGAAATATCACGTTGAACTTCCGTTTCCAAATTTATTTCGCCAAAGATCAAACCAAATAATAATACCGGGAATCCAACCGCAAAACCAATATCAAATACATTACTTCCAAAAGCATTAGAAATAGAGTCGTCATAATTTCCCTTAGATGCATCTTTATACGATAAAAAAGTATCCGGTACACTTGTAGCTGCAGCTGCAATTACAACAGAAACTATAAATATTGGAATGCCCAACGAGTCTCCCAGCATAATACTTGCCTCGGCTAAACCATAACAAGCAGCACTCATCATTGCCATTGAAAACAACAATAAAAGCCATGCCCGGGTATTATTAATACTACCGTGACCTACAAATGCCTGCTCGAAGTTAAATTTCCAGAACGATGCAAAGATTTCACGTTTACGCCGGCTGGGTATTTCGGCTTTATCAGTTATCTGCTCCTCTAAACATTCCGTATCCTTTTTATCCATTGTAGCAAATAAGTATATCAAATACAAAAGATAGAATCCCATCAAGGCAGCTCCTTCTATCCACGACAAACTATATCCGTCCAGGACTCCGGATTTCACCATAATAATCAGTAAAACATTTACTATTATTAAAGCAATACCATCTCTGACAATAACCTTTCTCGAAAAACTTAATTCGCTCTTCTTAAACTTAAAATAAACTGACATCCCAACAATGAATGGAATTATTGCAACATTAAATACAGCTGACCCGGCTGTTGTTCCAAGTCCGGCAGCAAATCCCTGAGAATTCCTCAGAATAAATAAAAAGAAAATTGTTGTAAGCAATTCCGGTAAGGAACTCCCGATAGCATTAATTGTTGCTCCCTTCACTCCATTACTCAGGTTTCGTCCCAAATAATCAGCAGCACTCTCAAAGCCTTCTCCTGACTTCCATATAACAAACGATGTTACTACAATTATTATTAATGCAATAATTATTTCCATTTATTTCTTAATGTTTAGATTTTAATCCTTAGAGTAATATATAATCCGGATACTTAATAACCTTATGTAGTCAGATCTCTCATCGAACTCAGGTTAATATTGTACTAAAGAGTTTACATCATAACCCTTTAATTTAGAAACTCCATTCAGAAAGGTTAAATCGATTAAAAAATCAAGCTGTACAACTTCTCCTCCGGCTTTTTCAACAAGTTGAGTCACTGCCCTGGCAGTTCCTCCGGTAGCCAGAACATCATCATGTATCAAAACCTTATCTCCGGGACTAATAGCATCAATATGCATCTCCAAAACATCTGTACCATACTCTAAATCGTACTCCTGCCTGTATGTTTTGTATGGTAATTTACCCGGTTTACGAACCGGAATAAACCCTGCTCCTATTTCGTAGGCTATTAACGGTCCAAAGAAAAAACCTCTGGACTCCATTGCTACAACTTTATCTATTTTTTTTCCGTCAATTAACGATAAAAATCTTTTTAAACCTTCGTGCAATGCCTCTTTACTATCCAATAAAGGGGTAATATCCTTGAAGCCTACTCCGGGTTTTGGAAAATTATCTATATCTCTTATATATTTTTTTAAATCCATCTATTTTTAATTTTGAAAGGGTAAAAATACGATTATTATTGATTTGGGTATTTATGATTTTTGATTTATAGCCTCATTTGTTATTGGTTAAGTCTTGCGAGATAAATAATCTTAAATACTCTAATTGCTAAAAAAACGATTAACTAGTCTAAATTATTTAGCGATTAATGAAATTACAATCGCTTCGCTTTGTAATTTTGCATGAAACCTGTAACCCTTGCCATTTCCTTCGACAGGCTCAGAAACTAAGCGACGGTCAATGTGCGAAGCCGAGGGGAGCAATCTTCCAAGATTACTTCGTGATCTTGATTGAGCTCCATGTTGAAAATGTAAAAGCTTCAAACTTATCCCTTACAGGTATATCTGATTATATTGACAGAATTTCTAAGGGGATAAATTTGGCTTTTTTCATTTCTAAAAACTTACAAAAGCGAGCTTTTGACGTTTTTAGAAATGAAAAAAGCTCATCAAAACAAAAGTTTTAATGAGCTTTTACGCTTATTTGTGACCTCGACAAGATTCAAACTTGTAACCTTCTGAGCCGTAATCAGATGCGCTATTCAGTTGCGCCACGAGGCCATTTTGTACTATCAATAAAATATGAACTCTAAAAACAACAAAAACATGTCCTTTTTAGCTTATTTGTGACCTCGACAGGATTGCTTCGCACCCCTTGAGCTCCACTTTGAAAATGCAAAAAAAGTAGAAAAAACTATTTTTACATTTATTTGTGACCTCGACAGGATTCAAACCTGTAACCTTCTGAGCCGTAATCAGATGCGCTATTCAGTTGCGCCACGAGGCCTTATTGTTTTGCGGATGCAAAGGTAAAGTTATTATTGATTTTAGAAAATATATTGCAGTATTTTTTTGAAATTATTTTATAGTGGCAGAAAGGCCTAACTGTAACAGCTTATTATAACGGGGTTTAAGGTATTTCATACTACCGGATTTCACTCCACATTTCCCGTTATAATGAGTTATCATAGCACATTGCTCAGCTTGTTCAAGATCGTGTTCACAAACACTTATCAAAGCCTCAATCACAAACTCAAAGGTATTCACATCATCATTAAACAAAATAATCTGATGTTTATTCTCTTTTTTCGTTTTTGAAGAAAGCTTTTCTAAAGTTTTTTCGCTTGGTGACATAAAAATATTTTTACTACTTGGCAAAAGTAATGAATTAACAATTACAATAATATAATATTGGTTGAATTATACCATTTACACTTTAAATTTACTGCAAAATAAAGTAGGAGATTTTTGCCTTAGTTGAAAAAGAAATAAGCGTAGCGATTCATGAACACCTTTAAAAATTAAAGTTCGTGAACTAAAATTTCAGCATCTTGGCTCAGCCTAGACGGTTAAATTTTATTTTGATGAATAAGGTAAAAATATTCGTTTTATTGCGGTAAATTTAACTTGTAGATGGTATTACTTACAATAAAGGATAAGCACTATATGTACATAAATTATACAATTAAAAAGGCTGTCTTAGTTTAAACTAAGACAGCCCTATTTCACTTATTTATATTTTGGCAAAAGAACCAGACTTTTCTAAATATACTTTTGCTGGAATGTTTTAACTTTTAAACGTGATGCTTTTTTAAATCGATATTTAATATCGTTTACCTCATACGACCTATCCTCTTCTTCTATCGCATCAAACATATCCATTATCAGTTTCTGGTTAGTATAGAAATCCAACACATTATCTCTATATCTGAAATAGTAATATTTACCATTTTGAGAAACAATATATATGGTATATTCATCACCTCCACGTCGTTTATTAATCTCAACTCTACCATTAAAAACCTTATTAATGATACCACCATTGAAATTTTGTACACTAATATTCTGTTCTGATAAGAATAAATTTTGTTCCGAATCCCAATCAAAATTCATATCACTCAGCAATATACTAAACTGAAGATCTTTTGGAAGTTTTTGTCCAAATTCAAATAAGCCACCTTCAGGCTTTTCTTCAACCGGTTTATTCAACAACCTTGAGAAAGCCATTTTCTGCAGATCAGATTCTTTATCTATTACCCCTTTGGAGCCGGCTAATTCTAAATCCCGCCTAATCGCATCCATTATTGACTCGTTAAATTCAAAATTCATACCTAGCACCAGCTCTGCTTTCATTTCTTCTGAATTCATATCATAATCAACATTTCCAAATGCTCTTACATCAATCACCTGATCAGGATTATAGAATTTCATTTCCCCACTAGCTCCCAACCTACACTCATCGTTATAGAACCTAACTTCATTTTCAACAATATTGTTTATTGTATCTCCCCCGATAACATAACATGCTTCCGGTTCATCGTAAGAAATTCGACCTTTTGCCGAAATAAAATCAACATCTATCAAACTCCTGTCGGTTGATAAAAAGGCTGCAGAATACGAACTATCAACAGCATAGATCCCATTGTATATAAATGAATACCTAGACTGATCTTCAAAGTTTTCAATTTGAACTCTTACATTCTTAGGATCAACATTATCATAAATAGGCACCTCTCCGGTTTCTATGTTATCACAATAATTTTGAATACCTGAATATCCTTTAAACTTTAAAAAATTAGATTCGCCGGATACTTCAACTTTTCCATTAAAGCTAAAATACGGGTTAAGCATAAATTCTTCTTCAAACATTAACTCTCCAACACCAATAGATGTGTTAGTCTGGCTATCAACATAAAGCTGCCCGAAATGAATTGGATGTTTTATACCGTCTATATCTTTATAGAAGTAATCGGCACTACCGCTAAATTTATCTGACGACTCTATCACAACACTTGCCTTTTCCAAAACATGTTCGTTTCTACCGACACCAATCTTCACTTTAGCATTTTCGAAACCTTCCATCCATCCATTCTCCATAACAACAAGCTTCAGGCTGTCAGGATAAATCAATGCATCAGCAACTTCAATTCCTTCAAGATAAGACGCCTTGATCTCATTGGTAATTAAACTATAACTTGCAATCTTAGCCTGAAACCTCAGTGAATCCTGTGTTGGATCTAAGGAAACAAACCAAGGTATCTTTTCTATGTTCGTACTTTTTAAATCAACTGTTTTATCATCAATATTCCAAACAACATTATCGATATATGCTTCATATTTATTTGAAATAAATTCAACAGTAGCATTGTTTTCCTCCAACAGGAAATGTCCTTTTCTATTCGCTAAGTCTACTTTACCATATGAATTGATAACTCCAAACTCAGAAGGAGAATCTATATTTTCTCTCAAATTGAAATCTAAACCATATCCCTCAAAATAATCCGCATAGAAATTATAATAATCACTATTAATATCTGCAGTTTCAAAAGAAACATTACCACTACCGGTAAGTTTACTACCTGAGAAATTTAATTTCCCTGTACTTGTCAATATACCGTCATACATCACAAAAGGTTTGTCCAACAACGATATTGTAAGGCTATCAGAATTTGGTTTCCAAAACACATAAACCGAATCGGCCGATACTGTTGGAGTACTCAATTTCTCGGTTTTTATTTTATCAACATTAAAACCAGACGCCACACACATGAGAGAATCAGGGTAGAACTCAACATTTGTAGACTCAAACTGTGAAGAGAGGTAACTAACCCGGCCCCGCCCATTCAAGCCCTGCATGTTCAAAGTAATTTCATCATTAAACACCCCTTGTTTATACAGCTCTATACCTTCAATTTCGGTGTCATAAATAAAACCAAGCGAGTAATCCTCCTGAACCTTCAAATCATATTTGAATTCTGGAAAAATTCCATTTGCATGTACAACTCCCGGAAACTGTACCATCCTTGAACTAATAGCATTCAATGAATCCAATTCAAAAGGATCCAGTTTTACATAAAGCTCATCTCTTTTATAAACGCTATCTTTTATTTCGGGTAAATCATAAAAAACAAAGGCGTCTTTCGTGTTTTTAAAAATTGGATATTGTGCTAGTCTCAATTTTCCGGACTTATTCCCCGGGTCATCAATAAACAATTCCCCTTTAAGCGAATCTATCTGATTTCTTACTTTAACATAGTAAAACTTTCCGTCATTATTCCTTTTCCAGGAAGGCACATAGAATGACATTCTCTGATTACCATTCATTACAACAGTAAAATCATCATAATTAAAATTATAATCACTTCCTTCAAACTCGTAATTCCCTACATTAATATTACCGTTAAATTTGAAATACAGATTTTGAAGCACAGTTAAAGAGTCACTCGGAAATACCGATACACGTTTCTCGTTAGAAAGGTTTACGCGGCTAATTCCAAGAATTAGTATTTCTCCGTTATCAAGATCGATAGTTCCTTTTGTAGGTTTTCCTTCCGGGGTTTGAAAAGTTATAACATCATAGTCTATCTTTTTCTTGTGCGCATCTACTACATTCAAAAACTTCTCACTAAAACGTACTCTGTCCAAATCAGTTTCTACATAAACATATCCTAACGCACCAAGCTCCATTAATAAATGAGAAGCATACTTCTTTGGCATTCTCATATAAGTTGCAACCAACTCTATAGGAAAGTAAGTCATACCTTCATAGTAATCGTACATATCACGAAGCTTGATAAGAGGATTCACATTGTTTGTTCCCTGAAATTGTTTAAAAATTTCCTTTTCGTAATACTTGTTCGACACAAATGGTACATCTACATAATCTTCAGTCGTAAAAAACAATTTACTGCTGTCTCTTTTCCACGCAAAACTCTTGAGGTACATATCAAGGTTGTTAAAAGAATTGGAATATGAAGATTGAGATAATCTGTTATTATTCTTCCTTACAATTAATTTCTCATTGAGAATATCATAATTAAATGCAATTTCAGGATGATAGATAGAGTCTTCCTTTAATGCTATACTAACATCCGACTGACTGGAAACAAATCTGTCTCTATAAAAGATAAAACCTTTAGAACTTAAAGTAATGGCTTTTTTATTTGATTTTTTATAAAACAAAAACGCACTGTGATCCTCTCCACCTACACCGTAGAAAGTATTACCCCTAACCATCAAACCTCCATTGTAATCAACTCCTTTAACTATATCTTTAAAATAATAATCTGTTGTATAACTATTAAAGATAGGATACACCTCTTTTTCTGCACTACCTGATTCTACTCTATCGGTTAATTGTCCGATAATTTTTTTCTTAATGAAGTAATCGCTGCTTAGTGCAACTGAATCAGCAGTAAATCCATTTTCACCAACATTTATCTTGAAGTTTTTAGCACTTACATAAAGTGAGTCTCTTGAATAATATTTCGAATTCCAGTATATTTTTGCCTCATCAACCTGAATTATTTGCTCAGCAGGAATAAAAGCCCCGTTAACTTCATATATTTTTAAACTATCTCTCCCAACCCCACATTTCAAATCAGTATTTGAAAATGAATATCTGATCAACTCCGAGGAATCGTACTTTAAACCTCCCAAAGTATCTGATACAAACCAATTTATTTTTCCTTTAGGATTGAGCAAAGACGCAGATAAAACATTATAGTTCGATTCAATAAACTTCTCCCTATCGGCCCGGATTCCTTTTATCTCATCTAAGTGTTTTCCATAAGCCTTTAACCACGAATATGTACTTTGATTACTTCCCTTACTAAATTCATCAATAAGAACTGCAGATTTTAGAAATTGATCATAATATTCGAAATCCTTTATCCCGGCACTTTTCATTTTATTCAAAATCCCCAGTATCAAGACCTGATTCGCCTCTTTATACTCATCGAAATCATCAATAAACTGCATTGCTGCCTTTTCCCCGAATTTATTTTTTACACTAAAAAATTCGATTAACTCCGACTCGAATTCTCCGGGAGCTAAGGTGGTTTTTCCCTTTTCCTGTGCAGTTAAAAGTTGACCTATTAACAAAAGAAAAATTATTAAGCTTTTTTTCATTTAAGATTTATTTATTGGTTAGGTGCTAATTATATGTAATCTTTACTCTTCTAAAAATTATTTTACTTTTTCTATTGACTGTATCTCTATTTTTTCTTCAGCCTCAATGATGCCCATGAGTTCTTTTCTCTTCTCTCCTGCAGTTCAAAATCATATTTCTCGGTTTCAGCCAATAAAAAATCAATATCATTTACATAAAAACCACTCAGCAATATTTCTCCACCGGATTTTATAGACATTGCATATTTCGACATATCATTAATCAATATATTACGATTGATATTAGCAATGAACAAATCATATACCTTTTCCTTCTTCAAAAAGCCGGCATCACCCATGGCTGCATTAATAAAAGCTACACCATTTCGCTCAGCATTTTCAACAGTATTTTCATAGGCCCAGTCATCTATATCAACAGCATCAACCTTTGCAGCACCTTTCTTGGCAGCCAAAAGTGCTAAAATTCCAGTTCCGCAACCCATGTCCATAACTGTTTTCCCCTCAACATCCATATCCAATATATAACTAACCATCAAATGGGTAGTTTCGTGGTGCCCCGTACCGAACGACATTTTGGGTTCTATAACTATTTCATATTCCGCATTTGTCTTTTCGTGAAAGGGTGCTCTTATCACACAACGGTTATCAACATTTATCGGTGAAAAGTTTTTTTCCCACTCTTCATTCCAGTTATGAGGTTTTACCTTATTTTTTTCATAATTTATTTCGCACAAGCCATTGCCTAAAACGGATATTTCGGCAAAACTGTTTTCATCATAGAGTTCTGTTTGAATATAAGCTAAAACCCCATCCTCTGTATCTATGAAACTCTCAAATCCCACTGCTCCTAATTCTGCTTCCAAAACATCCTTCCAGGGCTCTAAAGGACTAACTGTAAACTTAAACTCTAAATATTCCACCTTATTAAGTATTTTTTTATCTGATATAAATTGTATTAAATCCTATTAGAATTCAATACTTACAATCTTCATCAAACAAATAATTAATTTCAATCTTATTTACGAACACCAAATTACGAAACTTATAAAAAAAACAAAGGAACCGAGACGGTTCCTTTGCATAAAAAATTATATTTTGAAGTTTTACTATTCAAAAGCAGTAACGATAGCCATAAAATCTTCAGATTTCAATGCTGCACCACCGATTAAACCACCATCAACATCTTCTTTTGAAAAGATCTCTTTAGCATTTCCCGGTTTTACAGAACCACCGTATAAAATTGGAAGTTTTGCAGCAACTTCTGCACCGTATTTTGCATCTACAACCTTACGGATGTGTGCGTGCATTTCCTGCGCTTGCTCAGGTGAAGCTGTTTCTCCTGTTCCAATTGCCCAAACAGGCTCATAGGCCAAAACAATCTTATCAAAAGCACTTGCTTCAAGGTGGAAAAGACCTTTTTCTACCTGCTCAGCAACAACACCAAAATGACTTCCTGATTTTCTTTCCTCTAAAAGCTCACCTATACAGAAAATTACTTCCATATTGTTTGCTAATGCAGCATCAGTCTTTTTAGCCAAAAGCTCATCTGTTTCGCCATAAATTGCACGACGCTCAGAGTGACCTAAAATAACTTTTTCAACACCAATTGCCGTAAGCATATCTCCTGCAATCTCACCTGTATAAGCTCCATTCGTATTCTCATTCATATTTTGAGCTGCTACCTCAATTTTTGAATCTTTTAGTTCGCTTACAACACCAGCAAGGTTTACAAATGAAGGTGATACTACAACCTCAGCAACAGGCTTTTTCTCTGCTACTTCTATTGCTAATTCTTTAACTAACGACAAACCTTGGTTGATGTCGTTATTCATTTTCCAGTTTCCTGCAACGATTTTTCTTCTCATTGTTTCCTATTTTTTGCAAATATATAAACTAAGTGCAATTTGAAAGTATTTACACTTTATTTTTATTCCTTTTTGTAAGCTGATTATTTATTATGGGAGTTTTTTGTAATTCTAACTCAATATCCTGAAAGGGAATTAGGTTACTATACTATAACGCATACTTTTCGGCCACTACTCCTTTTTTCAATCTCAAAACACCAGGATTAGCTCTAATAATGGTTTTACACGTGATATTATCTATACTGTAAACACTTATATTTCCACCCATATTTTCTTTAAAGGCAACAACATCTTCATCCGGTGACGGTGAAATAACAATCACCTTTTCTTCACTTTTTACAAGTTCTTTTATTCTATTTATCATTTCATCATCAAGCCTCAGGTCAAGCGAAACTATGCACAAAACATTTTGATAAGCTAAAATTTCATCAGTAAAATCATCTCCTCCCATAGTCAATGAAAAATCGTGTATTGGCGATTCGTACCCCTTACTTATCAGCTTTGTTTCTCTATCTACATATTCTGCCCCCTCAATATCCCATGGGTTCTCATCGGTTGAAAACTCTTTTACTTCTCCTTCAACTCTATAAAACCATGTTTCTTCATAAACATCTTTAGCAGCTCCTTCGGGAATCTCCATCAACTCAGGAATATTTGCTCCGATTTTGTAGGGTCTGAAATCAATTATCGGCAAATTACTTATTGAATATAAAGCTACTGACGAACCTATAACAATGATTACAACTTCGGCTAACACAGCAAATTGTTTTTTATTAATATGCTTTCGTCTAAACCACAGGAACATGGTCATTGTCAATAAAACCATATCCTTTCCAAACGACTGCCAGGGAGTAAAATGAATTGCATCGCCAAAACAACCACAATCGGTTACTTTATCAAAATAGGCAGAGTAAAATGTTAGAAAACCAAAGAAAACAAACATTGCGATAGACAAAAGCAAAGTTTGTACAATCCTCCAGCCAAATATAATTGCCACTCCTAAAATCACCTCTACCAAAGAAACCATAAAACCGTTTGCAAAAGCGTATTTCATGAAGAATGGTAAATCCAAAACATCGGCAGAATAATACTCTTCCAGCTTATAAGCAAACCCCAAAGGATCGTTAAGCTTTACAAAACCGGAAATCATTAATATTACACCTAATACGTATTGAATTAATTTAGTCATGGGAATTTTGGATTTATGATTTATGACTTATGATATCTAATTTTTGAACTAAAACTCCGGATTTCTCTCCTCTTCCATTTGTATCAAAGCAAAAACTGCGTAATTCATCATATCCAAATAATTTGCATCAATACCTTCCGATACCTGAGTTACACCCTGATTATCTTCAATTTGTTTTACTCTTAATATTTTTTGAAGAATCAGATCTGTCAATGAGCTGATACGCATATCGCGCCAGGCCTCACCATAATCGTGATTTTTATCCTCCATCAGTTTTTTTCCGCTTTGCAGAGCGGCTTTATATAATTCTAAAGCTTTTTTTGGCTCCATATCTACCTGATCTGCTATACCCTCCTGAATCTGAACTAAAGCAATTGCAGAATAGTTTACAATAGCAATAAACTCCCCTTCTTCCGACTCGTCTATTTTCTGAACAGCATTATTCTGGATGCTTCTGGTTCTGTTTGCCTTAATAAATATCTGATCGGTTAATGAAGGTAGCCTTAATATTCGCCAGGCCGGACCATAATCTTCCAGTTTTTTTTCGAATAAAACTGCACACTTATCTAATATTGTCTGAAACTGATGTGATGTTTTCTGTAATTTGGTCATTATCAACTGTTATAAATCATTTAATCTAGATTGCTAATATACATTTTTTACATATTCATACATTAGGCTTTTTAGCTTACTTTTGTTAAAATTTTTTGATTACAGCTTACAAGTCGTACAAACCTGTATCTTGCAACTTGCAACTTATAAATCCTATGTCAAAAACATCAATTAATGTAAATGGTAAACTGCTAGACCTGTCTACACCAAAAGTGATGGGAATATTAAACATCACTCCCGATTCGTTCTATTCAAAGAGTCGTTTTGATGAAAATGATATAATCATCAAGCAGGTTAAGTCTATGATAAACGACGGAATGGACATAGTCGACATTGGAGGATATTCTTCAAGGCCGGGTGCCAAACATATTTCGGAACAGGAAGAAGTTGAAAGAGTTCTTCCGGTAATAGAAATCATCCATGAAAATTTTCCCGATCTGGCAATTTCAATAGATACTTTTAGAGCTAAAGTAGCCGAGAAATCCGTTAAGACGGGAGCGGGAATAATAAACGATATTTCGGCCGGCGAAATGGATGCAAAAATGTTCGAAACTGTTGCCGGACTAAAAGTGCCATATATTGCAATGCACATGAAAGGTACTCCGCAAAACATGCAGACCGATCCCGTATATTCAGATATAATGACAGAAATACTATATTATTTTTCAGAAAAGATAAACCGACTCCATCAACTTAATGTGAATGATATTATACTTGATCCCGGCTTTGGCTTCGGAAAAACAGTTGAACACAATTATGAAATACTAAACAAATTTGAATTATTGCATAACACCGGACTTCCAATACTTACGGGAGTTTCGCGAAAATCAATGATAAACAGGGTATTAAGTACAAAACCCGAAGACGCTCTTAACGGAACCACGGTTTTAAATACCATTGCCCTGACAAAAGGAACTCAAATTTTAAGAGTTCACGATGTGAAAGAGGCAAAACAGGCAATAACACTTTTTCAAAAAATTATTAATTCTTAATTCAATTAATGATTAATATTTATATTTTTACTTCAAACAATAAATCACAGAATTGGATTTTTTAGATTTAAGATTTCTCGACCTTTTAGATATACTGCTGGTTGCATTATTCATGTATCAGCTCTATAAACTTGCAAGGGGAACTGTTGCAATCAATATATTCATTGGGGTTACGGCTATTTACCTCGTATGGCAAATAGTAAAAGCCCTGAAAATGGAGATGTTGAGCGAAATTTTAGGGCAATTCATTGGGCTTGGAGTTCTTGCATTAGTAATTGTATTCCAACAGGAAATAAGGAAATTCCTGTTATTTATAGGCTCCGCGAATTTAAAATCCCGTCAAAGTTTTTTTAAACAACTTCGCTTTTTTAAAGAAGAACAGATTCTTCGTACAGATGTGGATGCAATAATCTCCGCCTGTGTTTCGATGGGTAAAACAAAAACTGGTGCGCTAATAGTTCTGGAGCGAAATAATAAACTCGAGTTCTTAATCAATAGCACCGGTGATAAAATGAATGCAGAGGTCAACCAACCTATAATCGAAAGTATTTTTTATAAAAACTCTCCCTTACACGATGGCGCAATTATAATATCTAAAAACCTGATTTTAGCTACCCGTGTAATTCTACCTGTTTCATCTTCACATAATATTCCGTCAAGATTAGGCCTTCGCCATAGAGCAGCAATCGGGATTACCGAAAACACCGATTCTGTTTGCCTCGTTGTATCGGAAGAAACCGGAGAAATTTCTCATATTAAAGATGGCGATATTACAATTAAAAAATCTCATTTAGAGCTTACCCAGATGGTGAAAGAGGATATGGCGAATATCTGACACAAATACTAAGCTGGCTTTTTATTTAATAAATATTACTGTTTATAATTTTCCTGACAGTACCATTCAAAAAAAAAAAAGAAACAGCACATAAAAACATTTTCAGCCATACAACTGAAAAATTACACTTTATTACTACACACCCCCTGTTTTTACTACAGTACTACCGATTTAAAACATGTAAAAAAGACATAATCCCCTTGTTTTTTTTCTTCAAAAGCATTATTCACACCGCAAACCAATATACAAATCTCAATTTTTCACAAATAATTTTAACAAATTGTCAATAATACACTTATCTAATTTATAAAAAGACAAAAACATAGGTCAAAATTGCATTCATCAAATTATAGCTATATATTCACATCACAATTTTAGTTTTACACTATTACACTTATCGGTATTTTCATTACAATCTGTAAAGTCACACACATAATATCGACTATATTATTACTATAATAAAATTTCTATGAGTAAACGATTTGGAATGTATGTTCCTGAAATGGAACATGACGCATGTGGTATTGGATTTATTTCTCACTTAAAAGCAAAACCGTCACATAAAATTATAAATAGAGCACTTACAATGCTCGAAAACATGGAACACAGAGGTGGACAGTCTGTTGATGAAAAATCAGGAGATGGAGCCGGGATATTAATTCAGTTACCTCATTCATTTTTCAAAAAGAAATCTATTCCATTGGGAATTGAACTACCTAATAAAGGTAAATATGGTGTTGGAATGGTATTTTTTCCTGCCGACAAATTCAAGCGCCAACAATGTAGAAATATACTTAATGAATATATCAATAAAACAGGCTTAGTCTTATTGGGCTACAGAGATGTTCCTATTGATAACTCTACCCTGGGGGAAGCCGCTTTAAGTACAGAACCACGAGCTGTACAGGTTATCGTAGAAGCAAAAGAAGATATTGATCAGGATGCTTTAGAGCGCAAACTATTTGTACTAAGAAAATCATCAGCCCATGCTATTGGCAAAGAAGTTGATTTAGAAGACGGAGAATATTATGTTACAACTTTCTCTTCTAAAGTAATAGGTTTCAAAGGTCAATTTACAACTCCTCAACTAAAAGAATACTACGAAGACCTTAGAGATGAGAACATGAAAGCGGGGTTTGCGATGGTACACTCTCGTTTTTCTACAAATACTTTTCCAAAATGGAAACTGGCTCAACCATTTCGCTACATTGCCCATAACGGTGAAATAAACACCATTAAAGGAAATGTGAACTGGATGAAGTCTTACCAGAATCTTCTGGAGTCTTCTCTATTTACCAGGGAAGAACTGGAAATGATAAAACCTATCGTTAATCCAAGTAATTCAGATTCAGCAAACCTGGATAACATTATCGAACTTCTTGTACTAGGAGGTCGTTCATTGGCACATGTATTAATGATGCTTGTTCCTGAAGCCTGGCAAAACGACGGCAAAATGGATGAAGAGCTGAAAGCCTTCTATCAATACCACGCATCTATTATGGAGCCTTGGGATGGCCCTGCTTCATTAAGTTTTACCGATGGAAACTCAATAGGTGCTACTTTAGACCGTAATGGTTTACGTCCATCGCGATATCTGGTTACAAAAGACAACCATGTAATTATGGCCAGTGAGGCAGGCACCTTAAAAATTAAGGATGAGGAAGTACTAAAAAGAGGTCGTTTACAGGCTGGAAAACTGTTTTTAGTTGATTTCAAACAAGGAAAAATTCTTGAAGATGAAGAAATTAAAAACGACATCTCTACAAGAAAACCTTATAAAAAATGGCTGGAGGTTAACGAAAAACATATCGATGACCTTAAACGTGCAAAAGAAGGTTTAATATTTATATCGAAAAAAGAACTTAAACACCGACAGGTTGCAAACGGTTATACACGTGAAGTTCTGGAAAGAATACTAAAACCAATGAGTTTAAATGCCAAAGAACCTATTGGTTCAATGGGTAGCGATATTCCATTAGCCGTTCTTTCGGAAAAGAATCCGCATTTAAGCCATTATTTCAAACAATTATTTGCTCAGGTATCTAACCCGCCTATCGACCCTATCAGAGAAAAATCGGTAATGGCATTGAATACAAGTATCGGTAAAACCTACAATATACTATCTGAATCGCCTCGACACTGTAAACAAATTTCTTTGGATCAGCCTATTCTTACTAACGAAGAATTAGAAAGAATAAAGAAGCTTCCGCCACAAGATTTCAGATCAAAAGTAATTGATATTACATTTAAGAATACCGGAGAGAAAGATGCATTGAAAAATGCACTTGATGATATCTGCAAACAAGTTGACGAAGCAATATTAGATGAAGAATCAAACTTATTGATACTTTCAGACAGAAATGCAAACATCAATTATGCTTCAATTCCTTCGCTATTAGCGCTGGGGACAATACATCACCACCTTGTTCGTAACAGACACCGTGTGCGTGTTGGCCTTATTGTTGAAGCAGCAGATATATACGAAACACACCATTTCGCCACTCTAATCGGATATGGAGCTACTGCGATTAACCCGTATTTGGCTTTTGCAAGTATCAAACATTTAGATGTAGACATTGAATTTACCGAGCGAAGAGCAAATTTTATAAAATCGATTAATGCCGGTTTATTAAAGATTTTTGCAAAAATGGGAATCTCTACATTACAATCGTATCACGGTGCACAAATTTTTGAAATAATCGGATTATCAAACGAGGTTGTAGAAAATTCATTTACCGGAACAGTTAGCAGAATTGGCGGCCTGAGCTATTATGATATTGGACGGGAAGTTCTGAACAAACACAACAGGGCTTATAATCCAAACATCAAATTCAACCTTCCGCTGGGTGGTGTTTTTTCATGGAGAAGAGAAGGCGAACGTCATTTATTCACTCCCGAAGTAATAGCTAAGCTTCAAAAATCATCCCGACTAAACGATTACAATACATACAAAGAGTATGCTAATCTGATAAATGAGCAAAGCGATAAAGGTGCTATAACCCTAAGAAGTTTACTGGAATTCAAACATCGTGTATCTATTCCAATTGAAGAAGTAGAACCCGTAGAAAATATATTAAAACGATTCGTAACCGGAGCTATGTCATTCGGATCAATTTCTTACGAAGCCCATACCACTCTTGCCAAAGCAATGAACCTTATTGGAGGCAAATCAAACAGTGGTGAAGGTGGTGAAGACGAAAGAAGATATATCACAAAAGAGGGTGAAATATCAGAAAGATCAGCTACAAAACAAATAGCCTCTGGTAGATTTGGTGTCTCAATAGAATATTTGAATCAAGCCGATGAACTTCAGATAAAGATAGCACAAGGAGCAAAACCAGGGGAAGGAGGTCATTTACCGGGACATAAAGTTGATGATTGGATTGCAAAAACAAGAAACTCTACAAAAGGAGTTGGTTTAATTTCACCTCCTCCACATCACGATATTTATTCTATCGAGGATTTAGCCCAGCTAATATATGATCTGAAAAATTCGAACCCTAAAGCCCGTATCAATGTAAAATTGGTATCTGAAACAGGTGTTGGAACTGTTGCTGCAGGTGTTGCAAAAGCACAGGCTGAAGCAATATTAGTTTCGGGCTTTGACGGTGGTACAGGTGCAGCTCCGCTAAGTTCTATCTATCACGCGGGATTACCATGGGAAATGGGACTTTCGGAAACTCATCAAACACTGGTTAAAAACCAGCTGAGAAAAAGAATTACTCTTCAAACCGACGGACAATTACGTACCGGTAAAGATTTAGCCATTGCTACACTTTTAGGAGCAGAAGAATGGGGTATTGCTACTGCAGCACTTATTGTTGAAGGTTGTGTTATGCAGCGAAAATGTCATCAGAATACATGCTCAGTAGGTATTGCAACTCAAAGACCTGAACTGAGAAAAATGTTTGCCGGAAAAGTAGAACATCTTGTAAACTTCTTTACTTTCCTGGCAAACGATATGCGCGAACACATGGCATTGTTAGGCTTTAGAACTGTTGATGAGATGGTGGGGCAAGCTCAGGTATTACGCCAGAAAAAAGAAATTCATCACTGGAAACACAGTAGAATAAATCTTGATTCTATGCTTGAAGCATATCCAAAATTCAGCAATCAGATTAGTAAAATTCACCAATCGGCAGATAACCTCGACCGGGTAATCTGGAATAAAATCAAGAATGAAATAACATTAGATAAAACCGTTAATCACTCTACCGACGTTCTTAATACAGACAGGGCCGTTGGTACATATTTATCGCACGAGCTCTACCACAAGTTTGGTAAAAACGGACCATCTTCTCCTATAAATTTAACATTTAATGGTTCTATAGGTCAAAGCTTTGGTGCCTTCGCTATTAAAGGATTAAACTTAACGCTAATAGGCGAGGCTAACGATTATGTCGGGAAAGGCCTGTCAGGAGCACAAATAATAATAAAACCTTACTCATACACCCGCGACGATAATGAAATAACAATTGGTAATGTCGCTTTTTATGGTGCTATTTTCGGAGATTCATACATAGCAGGTCCTGCAGGTGAGCGTTTTGCTGTTCGTAATTCAGGTGTAAATATTTATGTTGAAGGTGTTGGTGCCCATGGTTGCGAATATATGACAGGAGGTAAAGTAATTATACTTGGAAGAACGGGCAGAAACTTTGCTGCCGGTATGACAGGTGGTATTGCTTATGTTTACGATAAATACGACAAACTTGAACGCAGACTAAATCCTGCTGATGTAGCTTTAGAAATTTTATCTGACAGTGAAATTAATTATATAAAAGAACAAAGCGAAAAACATCTTGAACTTACAGGAAGTCCAAAGGCTAAAGAGTTTTTAGCTGATTTTGAAAATCAGATAAAACTATTCAAAAAAGTAATGCCTTATGAATATAAAAGAGTTTTAGAAGAAGAGAAAAAGAATGAACTAGTAAACGAAAATATTTAAAATGGGAATAATAGGAGCATATCTAACTACGGAAAGAAAAGATGAATCTTACCAGGATAAGAGCGAGAGAATTCTTCATTTTAATGAATTTACTATCCCTCTTAAAAAAGAAGAATTAGAAAAGCAGGCATCGCGTTGTATGGATTGTGGAGTTCCATTTTGCCATAGTGGTTGTCCGCTGGGTAATGTAATTCCGGATTTTAACGACGCTATTGCCAATGAAGATTGGAAAAAAGCAGCACAATATTTATTTGCAACAAATTCCTTCCCTGAATTTACAGGAAGAGTTTGTCCTGCACCATGCGAATCTTCGTGTGTATTAAGTATAAACCAACCTGCTGTCAGCATTAAGCAAATAGAAAAAAGAATAGTAGAAAGTGCCTATGAAAACGGTTGGGTAAAAACAACAGAAGTTACGCCTACCGGTTATAAAGTAGCTGTTATTGGTGCCGGTCCGGCCGGATTGGCTGCAGCCGATAAACTTGCCGCATCGGGACATGATGTAACAGTTTACGAAAAAGACAAATATGTTGGTGGACTATTGCGATATGGTATTCCTGATTTTAAACTGGAGAAATCTGTAATAGAACGTCGTATTGAAGTTATGGAAGAAGCCGGTGTTGAATTTATCACTTCTACCGAAGTTGGTAAAGATATTCGACTTCACGATTTGGATAACAGCTACGACGCTGTACTTTTCACCATTGGGGCACAAGAACCAAGAGACTTAGCTGTTGAAGGCAGAGAACTAAATGGTGTACACTTTGCTATGGAGTACCTGCGTCAGTCAAATCAGGTTAACTCCGGAGAATCTAAAAAACTTAGCATTGATGCTAAAGGAAAAAAGGTTCTTGTAATTGGTGGTGGTGATACAGGATCAGACTGTCTGGGAACAGCAATTCGTCAGGGTGCGGAAAAGGTAACTCAGATCGATATTATTCCGGAACCGTTAATGGAAAGATCCAGGGAAAATCCATGGCCGGAATATCCGATAACTTTAAAAACCTCAACCTCACAAAAAGAAGGCGGAGACAGAAAATGGAATCTTCAAACCACAAAATTCATAGGGAATGACAAATTGGAAGCCGTGGAAATGCAGGAAGTTAAATGGCTTACAACAGATGGTAAAAAAACATTCGAAACTGTAGAAAATAGTACTATCATAGAAGAATACGACCTGGTATTTCTGGCACTGGGCTTCTTATCTCCAACTATTGAAGGTATTGTACAGGACAGCAATCTGGAACTAACAGAAAGAAACAACATAAAAGCTGATCAAAAGGACTACAAAACATCCCGCAAAAAATTCTTTGCTGCCGGCGATGCCCGCAGAGGCCAGTCTTTGGTTGTTTGGGCAATATCAGAAGGGAGAGATGCTGCCACATCAATCGATAAATTCCTGACAGACAAACAATAACCCCAAGCAATCAGATAACTTTATGTAGTCTGATTACTTTAAAAACTTCGTTTATTTTAGTGAAAAGCGGTCATGACGATTTATGTCATAGCCGCTTTTGTAGTAATTTACTTGTTTTCATTCAACAAAACTTCACCTTCAATAAGATTCTTCTTACAGTTCATAACTTTTATTTTTGATAATAATTACTATTTTTATTTTTCATATTAATAATAATTATTGTTATGCGAACTCAAAGCTTATACTCTTTATTGTTTTTCTTCTCTCTTTCATTAGTCTCATTTATCAGTACCAGCGATAATAATGTATTCAAGAGATACCATATAAAATCGGGGAAAGTAGTTTACAAGTATGAAGGTAAAGCCAGCGGTACCAAAGAATTGTACTTTGACAATTGGGGAATGAAAGAAGCACAACTCGATAATATGACAATAGAGGTTTATGGTATGACGCAAAAAACCAACAATCTCGTAATCTTAGACAATAAAGAAGTTTCTGTAATAAATCTGAATACAAAAAAAGCCTATAAAAGCGACAGTAACGAAATATTAAAACTACAGAAAATAAATCCTGAGGAAAAAGACCTGGCAAAACTAAGCGAACAAATGCTAAAGGATGCCGGAGGAAATAAACTTCCAAATGAAAATTTTCTGGGTAAAGATTGTGATGTTTGGGATATTCATGGAGTTAAACAGTATTCGTGGAAAGGCATACCCCTAAAAATAGAAATAACCATAATGGGTATGGATATAAAAATGACTGCAACAGAAATTTCAACAGATATTAATATTCCTTCATCAAAATTCGAAGTTCCGAAAGGTGTTGTTTTTGAGAAAGAATCGAAAGTAGGTTTTAACTTTTAAATATTTTGCTTTACAACTTCTTATCTATAAATTTACGCTGATTTCGTTATAAAATTTATTCTACAAAAATATATTAGATGAAACGAGCATGAGCAAATTTTCCTAAAACAGGGGGATGACTATTTGCGAATTCCATCCCTGCCTGCAAGACGCAGTCAGGCAGGTGACC